>CAIXIZ010000245.1 GCA_903919625.1 uncultured Verrucomicrobiota bacterium | reverse complement strand
GATGGCGCGGCGCCCGGCCTGCCTTACCCCCGTCATGAAACACGCGTCCTGGCTTCGCACCGCCCTTCTCGCCATGAGTCTGCCGTTCGTCGTCTCGGCTGCTGCACCAGCCTCACCGCTGTAGGTGAAGCTCGATCTGGCGAAGCAGGGGGCGCCCATCAGCCCGCTGATTTACGGCCAGTTCATCGAGCATCTCGGACGCTGTATTTATGGCGGCATCTGGGCCGAAATGCTGGAAGACCGAAAATTTTATTTTCCCATCACGAAGGACTACGCGCCCTACAAAAGCCTGACAAACACGGCATTTCCGGTAGTGGGTGCGTCCCCTTGGGAAATCATCGGCCCGGCGGAGGGGGTTACGATGGTAAAGGATGGAGTGTTTGTCGGCGAACACGCCCCGCAATTAAGCCGGGGCAGCGGCATTCGCCAGAATGACTTGGGAGTGATCGCTGGCAAAAATTATACCGGGTATATTTGGGCGGCTGGCAGCCGTGGAACGGCAAATATTGAAGTAACTTTGGTGTGGGGTGACGGGGTCAATGACCGTTCCGCAGTGAAATTATCACTCACGGATAGTGGCTATACCAAGGGAAACTTCGGATTCGCACCGAAACTCAGCACGAACAAGGCCTGCCTGGAAATCCGCGTACTGGACGGAGTCGTAAAGCTCGGCCCTCCCTCCCTGATGCCGGCCGACAACGTCCACGGCCTGCGCGCGGACACGCTGGCGCTGCTCAAACAGCTCAACGCGGCTGACTACCGCTGGCCGGGCGGCAATTTCGTCAGCGGCTATGACTGGCATGATGGCATCGGCGATCGCGACCGCCGCCCGCCGCGTAAAAACCCCGCGTGGACCGGCGTCGAGCACAACGACTTTGGCACGGACGAGTTCATCGCTTTCTGCCGTGAGGTCGGCGCCGAACCGCTCATCGCCGTCAACACCGGCTTTGAGGGCGCCTACTCCGCCGCGCAGTGGGTCGAGTATTGCAACGCCGCGTCTTCCACCCTGGCCGGAAGCTGGCGCGCGAAGAACGGCTCCGAGAAACCTTTTGCCGTGAAGTATTGGGGCGTGGGCAACGAGATGTATGGCCAGTGGCAGCTCGGCTTCATGCAGTTCAAGCAATACACCATCAAACATAACATCGTGGCCGATGCGATGTGGAAGGTCGATCCCGCCGCCACGCTGATCGGCGTGGGTGACCTCGACCGCGTGAACACCGACTACGACCCCGACATGGTCAAGGCCAAGCAGACTTGGTCCAAGGGCATGCTGGAGTCCTCGGGCGACAAGATGAATGTGATGTCTGAGCACTTCTATCAGGGCCGCGTGCCGTGGACGACGGACGGACGGGTCGAACTGCTCCAATCCGTCACCCAGCTCAAGGACAACATCCGCAAAAAGGCCGAGGGCCATCGCGCGCTCCAGCCGACGATCCCCGCGCTCAAGGGCAAGATGATGCCGATCGCGATGGACGAATGGAACTACTGGCACCGCGACTACGTTTACGGCGAGCTCGGCTGTGTCTATGAACTGGCCGACGGGCTCGGCGTCGCGGAGGGGCTGCATGAGTACTACCGGCAGAGCGACCTCATCCAAATGGCGAACTATGCGCAGACCGTCAATGTCATCGGTGCGATCAAGACCACCAAAACCACGGCCGAGATGGAGACCACCGGCCTGATGCTTCAGCTTTACCGGGCCCACTATGGGGTGACGCCGCTGCTCATCGAGCAGCCTGCCGGTTCACCCTGCGACATCGCTGCCGCGCTCACCAAGGACGGCAAAACCCTGACGCTTGCCGTCGTCAACCCCACCGCCGCCGAGGTCACGGTCCGTCCCGCGCTTGCCGGCGCCTCCTTTGGCGCCACCGCGACACGCTGGCATGTCACGGGGCCGGATGAGTTCGCCCACAACACCCCCGGCCAGCCGCGGGTCGTGGACATCAAACGCACCGATGGAGTTGCCATCGCTTCGCCACTGCCGGTGCCTGCGCTCAGCGCCACCCTGTTTGTGATTCCGCTGAAATAATCCATGGAAACCCTCCGTGAAAAACTTGCCACTCCCTCGCGCTTCCTCATCGGCAGCGAGCTGGTCTCGGTGCGTGGACCGCTCGCCGGCCTGAGTGCCGGCAAGGCGCGGGAGTTTGCCGTGCAGCTTGCCGGCTGTCCCGGCATCGACTGGGTCTCCATCACCGACAATGCCGGGGGCAATCCGCAGCTCGCGCCGCAGACCTATGGCCGTCCCATCCTCGACGCCGGCAAGGACGTGGTCATCCATCTCACCTGCAAGGATCTCAACCGCAACGGACTGGAAAGCCAGGCCTGGTTTCTCAACAGCCAGGGTTTCCATAACATCCTGGCGATGACGGGCGACTTTCCCATCGCGGGCGCGGGTGGCGTGGCCAAGCCGGTCTTTGACATCGATTCGGTCGGGCTCGTCTCGTTGTTGCGGCAGATGAACGAGGGCCTTGACCCCAACGAAATCGGCGGCACCGGCAAACGCGCGCGGCTCGGGAAGACAAATTTCCTCATCGGCGCGGTCACGACCAATTTCAAGCTGCGCGAGGGCGAGGTCATGCCGCAGTACGCCAAACTGGCCGCCAAAGTCGCGGCGGGGGCGAACTATATCATCAACCAGATCGGATTTGACGCGCGCAAGAAAAGCGAACTGCTGGCGTACATGGCGGCGCACGGCCTGGGCCGCACGCCGCTCATCGGCAACGTCTATGTCCTGGGCGCACGGGTGGCCCAGGTGTTTCACGAGGGCCGGATTCCGGGCGTGGTGGTGAGCCGCGAGCTCAACGAGCTATGCCAGAAACAGGGTGCGTCGCCCGACAAGGGCAAGGCGTTTTTCCACGAGCTCGCCGCCAAACAGATCGCGATCTACCGGGGCCTCGGCTATCGCGGCGGCTATCTCGGTGGCGTGCACAACATCGCGGCGGTGGAGGACGTGCTGCGGATTGAGCGCACCTTTGCGCCGGATGATTGGAAACAGTTTGCCCGTGAGCTCAGTTTTTCGCGGCCCGGGGAGTTTTTCTATTACGCGGCCGATGCCGCCACGAGCCTCTGCGACCCGACCAAACGCGCCGTGATGCCTGACATGAAATCGCGACATGTCGGCCCCGTGTATCAAATCTCCAAATGGGCCCACGGACTGATGTTCACGCCCGGCGGTGTGGTGAGCCGGGCCGGAGCGAAAGTTTGCGGCAGTGCGAAGGATCCGATGCAGGGGCCGAAGCTCATGCGCGTGGTCGAGCATGCCAGCAAGGTTGCACTCTTTGATTGTCGCGACTGCGGCGACTGCTCGTTGCCGGAAATCGCCTATCTTTGCCCGGAGTCCCAGTGCGCCAAAAACCAGCGCAACGGCCCCTGTGGCGGCACCCGCGACGGCCGGTGCGAGGTGGACGGCTTCGGCGACTGCATCTGGCTCCGCGCCTATGAACGGCTCAAACATGACGGCACCGCCGACCAACTGCTGAGCCACTCACCTGTCGTGCAGGACCAGGGTTTGCGCCGTACATCCTCGTGGGCGAACAACTGGCTCAACCGCGACCACCTCACGCGCCCGCCCGCTCCGCCACCGCCCGCGGCCGCCGCGCCCAAAGTTCCCGCCGCGCCAGCCGCCCATTGAGCCGCCGTCCGTTGCCGCGTTTCATCCTTCATGCTTCATCCTTTTCTTCCATGTCCGTCAAAAAAATCAAAGTAATCGGTGACCAGATCAACAACGCATACGCCCGTGCCCGCAAAGCCTTCGAGGCCCGCGATCCCGCCGGTTATCAGGCGCTCGCCCGCATGCAGGCCGAGAAGGGGGCGGACAGCATCGATCTTAACATCGACGGCACCCAGCGCATTTCCGTGCGTACCGAGGAGATGATGGCGTTTCTCCCGATCGTGGTCCCCGCGATCCAGGCGGTGACGGACGTGCCCATCTGCTTCGACAATCCTGGGCTGGAATACCACCGGGTCGGCCTGAAGGCGCTGGATCGCAGCAAGTGTGTCCGCAAGCCCATTCTCAACTCGCTGGCCGCCTCGCGCACCCATCTGCCTGAGATGATCCAGCTCGTGAAGGATTACGACCTGCGCTGTGTGATCATGGCGTCGGAGAAATTTCTCCCGGGCGGCGGCGGGGCGCAATGCTTCCAGCCCGAAGAGTCCTACCATACCGTCCTGCAGTTCGTGGACCTGCTCGTCAGCAAGGCGAACCGCTCGATTGATGACATCATCGTTGACCCCGGGCTCGCGCCCGTCGGGGCCGACACCTATGGGCTGGTCAACATCGGCATCGACACGATGCGCCTCATCACCGCCGATCCCAAGCTCAAGGGGATTCATTTCTCGGTCGGGCTCACCAATTTCGCCTGGGGCACGCCCAAGAGCGTGCGCGACCTGCTGGAGCAGGCCTATCTCACCATTGGCAGCGAAGTGGGCCTCGACATGGCGCTCGCCAACATCGAGCGTGAGCCACAGCCCCTGCCGGCCGACCACCCGATGGTGGCCAAGCTCCGGGCCGCGCTCGCGCAAGGCCGGGTCGTCGGCGACGAAACGCAGGAGACCGCCGGCTTCCGCCAGGCCGAGGCCATCATGGAGATCTGCAAAGAGTCCGAACCTGCCGAGTGAGGGCAGGGCGGCTTTTTCGGCCAGTGTGGCCAAGCCTTGATCCGGGACAGGGGACCGAATAGTGAACTGGCGATGAAGACCGACTGGCCTCAGCTGGCCGCCAGGCTGGCCGCCCGGATTCCGCCTAATGGGCTGCATCCGGCGGTGCTGGCTTGGACGAAGGAGGCAGGCGGCGGGCGAGCAGGCCTCCTCCGCGCCAAAGCGAAACCGGCTGGCGCCTGGGCGGTGGCATTTTCCGGCGGAGCGGATTCGCTGGCCTTGCTGCTGTTGCTCTGGGCGCATTTTCCGGAACGGCGGGGAAAACTGAACGTGTTGCATTTCAACCACCGGTTGCGGGGAAGGGAGGCGGACCGGGACGAGGCATTTTGCCGTCGTGTGGCCGCGGCGCTGGGAGTAAAATGCCGGGTGGGCCGCTGGCGCCGGCCGGCCAAGCATGCCAGCGAAGCGGATGCCCGGGAGGTGCGCATGGCGTTTTTTGAACGTGAACAAAAACGATTGCGTGCATCCGTGCTGTGGCTCGGGCACCAGCAGGACGACATCGCCGAGTCCATGCTCATGCGGCTGGCGCGGGGGAGCGGCACGGCGGGGCTGGCGGCGCCGCGCCCAGTGCAGCAGATGTCGGGCGGCAGGGTGCATCTGCGGCCATTACTGACGTTGCAAAAGGCCCCGCTCGTGCAAGCCTTGCGCGCGATTGGCGCGACCTGGAGGGAAGATGCCACGAATGGGGAAGGGACTTTTTTTCGCAACCGGGTACGGCGTTCCGTGCTTTCGGCCTGGAAACGCGCCGCGGCCGGGCGTGACGCGCTGCAGGGTGCGGCACTCGCGCGCGAACGGCTGGAAGAGGACGATGCGGCGCTGGATGCCTGGGTGGATACGGTCCTGACCCGGGGCGGTGAAAATGGCCGCAGCCGGCTGGTTCCGGCCACGCTGGAGGTTGCCACCTTGGCCGGGTTGCCACGTGCCGTAATACGGCGCATCCTGCACCGCTGGCTGATGGTGCAGCCGGACACGGGGGATTTGTCCCGGCAAGGGTTCGAGCAGCTGCTGGCGGCGGTCGAACGCGGGGGGGCCACCCGATTCAGTTTGGGCAGGCACGGCTTCGCCATCATCCGCCGGGGAGTGCTGGGATACAGGCGGGCCGGTTCCGGGCGAAAACAAAGGCGCGGGGCCGATTGACATATCGGGAGGGAACCTACACGGTGACGGCCAAGTCTAACCACGTACAATGGCCGATCTTAACAACAACGACAAGAAGCGTCGCCCGCTTAAGGCGCTGCCACCCGATGGTTTCCAACCGAGGGTTCTGCTCATCTGGCTGGCCATCGTCGCCGCCGTGGGCGGGCTGCTGTATTTCAGCCCAGGACGGGTGCCGGCGCCGAAAGAGCTGACCATCAATGAAGTGGTCAAGCAGGCAAAGGCCGGCAAAGTGCAGGATATGACCATGCGTCCCGACCCGGCAGCCGGCGGGCGTGCGACCTATCAGATCACGGGCAAACTAAAGGCCGAAGGGGCAAAGTCTGATGGTACGGCAAATCCTGCGGTGAGTTTTGTCGCGGCCGGGACGGTGATCGACACCGATATTGCCACGCTCCAGGAGGCCGGGATCAAGGAGGAACCCGATGCTTCGCTCTGGCAGAGCCGGATCATCACCCTGCTCATCTTTGTCGGATTGCCGGTGCTTATCTACTTTGCCTTTATCCGCCAACTCAAAGCCGCCGGACGCGGGGCGCTGAGCTTCGGCAAAAGCCGCGCCAAGATGATGACCCGGGACCGGGAGAAAATCACCTTTGCCGATGTCGCCGGGTGTGACGAGGCCAAGGAGGAAATATCCGAAGTGGTCGAGTTCCTCAAGGATCCCAAAAAATTCACCAAGATGGGCGGACGCATTCCGAAGGGCATGCTGCTGATCGGCCCTCCGGGCACGGGCAAAACCCTCCTGGCCAAGGCGGTCGCCGGCGAGGCCGAGGTGCCGTTTTTTTCCGTGTCGGGCTCGGACTTTGTGG
>CAIXIZ010000244.1 GCA_903919625.1 uncultured Verrucomicrobiota bacterium | reverse complement strand
GGTGAGTTGGAAGGTGGTTTTTCCCACAATCTGCTTCATGCTCGCCTCCAAGGACTGGTGGCGTTCATCCAATTGGAGGATGCTGGGGATGATTTTCCGGTCCTGGGAGATGGGTGGCTTGTTGTTGGGCAGACCGGTGAAATCGGTGTCGCCCCAGATCGTCGAGTCCTTCTGGCCATCGCGCAGTTCGTTCGTGTATTTGATGTGAAACACCGGGCTGTTCGGGGTGTTGATCGTCGCCTCGACCCATAATTTGCTGCGGTCCGTGAAGAGATCCTGCTGGGCGAGGGGCGCCCAGCGCTTGTCGCCGGGGAAAAATCCGCCCACCCCGTCATAAAAAGTCCGGAAGCTCGAAAATCCCATGTCGATGGAGCCGACCTTCTCCTTGGTGATGTTGAAGTGCGCGAGATAGTCCTCGGCCCCGCCGAGGGCATGGCCGTCGAGCTTCAGCGAGGTGGTCTTATTGACATCCTTGGTATAGAGATAGTCCTCGATCCCTCCGGTGCCGTTGTCGTGCAGGCGGTCCCTGGCCTGGAAAGCGGACGTGTCGCCGGTAATCCAGGCGGACTGCCCCGACAGCTTGATGTAGTTCTCAAACACCGGGAAGGCGTCAGAGGCGGTGCTCGGCGTGACCGTCTGGCAGAGCAGCCGGGTGAAGGCGGCGGCAAACAATGCCGTGGTGAGCAGCGGAATGCGCCGATGGCGGAGGAGGGGTGCGGTGTGCATGGTGGCAACGGTTGGTTTCCTCAATAACGGAAGTGGTTGTTGGCATTGGAACCGTGGGGGGCCTCATGGCAGCCCGCGCTCCAGCAGGCGCCCTGCATCAGCCGGGTGGCGTGATCTTCGGGTGTCTGGTGGATGGCGTTGGCATTGATCTGGCCGACCTTGCGCGGCGTCTCGAGATGGCAGCGCAGGCAGAGATTCGCGTCTCGGGCGACGAGCATCTTTTGGTTGATGGTGCCATGCGGGTCGTGGCAGGTCGTGCAGCCCTCTTTCATGGCTTCGTGCTCAAAGACAAACGGACCTTTCTGCTGCGTGTGGCACTTGGTGCAGGTTTCGTTCTGGCTCTCCAGCGCCGCACCCGTGCCACGTACGGCGTTGCCGACATGCACATCATGGCAGTCCACGCAGGAAACCTTGCCGGCGAGCACCGGGTGGGTGTTCGGCAGGCTGAACTGGCCGCGCTTGTCGAGATGGCACTGGAAGCAGGTCTCGGGGGATTTCTTGGGATTGACGATGGTTCCGATGGCGCCGCCGGACTTGACGTGCAGGCTGGCCGGACCGTGGCAGGCTTCGCAGCCGGTGTCGCCGACCTTGTCATCGGTCAGTTGCAACCGGCTGTGGGTGGCGGAGCCGAAGTCCTTGATCTTGTCAGCATGGCACTGGGCGCATTGTTTGGCGCCGGCATAGGTCGCGCCGGCGACCTGGGGGGGCGCAACGATGGTGCGGTTGACCTCCACACAGGAGACCAGAAGCGCTCCCAGGGTGGCCGTGATTCCGAGAATCAAGGCGTTTTTGCTCCAGCAGGGGAAGGAAGGGCGTGAGCTCATGGCAGTTTGGGTGGATCGTGGATCGCCTGATCGGGAGGAAAGTTGAAATGGTGGTTTTCGCTGTCCCCATCATCGCAACTTTTCCCGTTTCCGACTCCGCATGGATTGCCATATGATGCGCATCCTTTGTTTTTAAAGGCCGCCGCCAACGTCGGGGATGGGTGGCAGCGCAGCAGCTTTTCCCCTCTGGGGACCATGCTGATTTTACTGCTGGTGCGCAAAATGCGCAGGCGCCCAAACGAGGTGGGGTCGGGGCGGCCTCTGGCAAAGGCAGGATCGGCATAGCCTTGATCAATCCGCGCCCCTGAGGCTCAGATGATCGGGCGAGATTTGGGGCATGGTGCGACCGCAGGGCGCGCCCTCGGGGAACAGTTGCAGGCCAGATCGCTGACCTGGCGATATCGGCTTTCTCAGCACGAAAGCACCCGATGGCTTGAAGTCACGGGACTGTGGGTCGCAGACGCGTCGAGCCGACTCTACCTGCCGCCCTTCCCTGCGACATAAAGGTGGGGAGAGAGGAAAAATTGGAGGCGCGGGTCGGAATTGAACCGACGCATAG
>CAIXIZ010000243.1 GCA_903919625.1 uncultured Verrucomicrobiota bacterium | reverse complement strand
GATCAAGAATCTCTGGCTGGCGCGGGCGCTCCGGGCCCGCAGGCTGGTCTGCGTGGGCTGGAGCGCGCGCGGGCTGGAGCGTCGGCGCGGTGCGGTGGAGGCGGTGGTCACGCGCACGTTGCACCACCTAGCTCCCGGTGCGATCCTGCTGCTGCATGAAGGGCCGCGGGTGCCGGCGGCAATCCGGGTGGTTGCCATTGGCCGTGTGCTTCGGCGGTTGGACGATGATGGCTACCGGTGCGTCGTGCCGCGACCAGAACAGCTTGATGATCGCCCGGCCGGCCAGTAAGACCGGTCCCTGACGGCATCGCTCCCATCATATCAGGCGAAACGGCGCAGCATCCGCAGATTCGCCGCCGCGACGCCCAGGCCGAGCCCGGCTCCGGCCAGCACGTCGAGCACGACATGCTGGCGGATGGCGACGGTCGAATATAAAATGCCCAGCACCCACAGCCCATTGAGCATGTGACCAAGCCTGCCGGCGCCCATCTGCTGCAGCAGGCGCTCCAGCCAGACGGCGGTAAATACGGCAAACGCCACATGCAGCGAAGGACAGGCATTGCCTGAGGCATCCACCGATTGGAGAAAAGCCAACGAGGGATGCTGCGACCAGTCGATCCCCGCCTTGGGCGCTGTCGTTGGCCAAAGATAAAAGAGTGTCAGACCGGCCAGGCTGAGCGCGCCGGCGGCCAGGACGTAGGCCACAAGCTCACGGCGATCGACCAGCAAGGCCGGTACGAGCGACACATAAAGCCATAACGACAGGTAAAGTGGCAACGCCCCGGCGTGAAAGCCCACCAGCCGGTCCATCCTGGTCAGGGGCATGACCGTGACCGGCGACGCCGGATGCCGGAGCACCCAAAAGTAACCCACGAAGAAGAGGCCCATGCCCAACGTGGTGCCGAACATCTTGGCCGGCCACCATTTCAGCGCACGGAGGCCGGCCTGGCAAAACCAGCCCACAGAATTCGGGCGCACCGGCGGTGGTTCCATCACTCGGAGGCAGCAGATGCGCATCGGGTGCCGGCTGCAAGCGCAAGTCGCCGCCTCCGGCCTGGAGCACCCGGTTCATCCCCCGCCGCCGGCCCTGTCTGCGGTTACTTGGGGAGGGCGCGGTTGAGTGCGCTCACCACGGCTTTGATGCTGGCCAGCTCAATGTTGGTGTCGATGCCGGCCCCATGCAATGTCTGGCCCCGGGCCGTCTTGATCTGGATGTAGCTCACCGCCCGCGCCTCGGCGCCGCTGCCCAGCGAGTGCTCGGAGTAGCTGAGCACGTCAAATTTCGGCAGGCTGGTGGTGGCGAGCGCCCGCACAAAGGCGTCAATCGGGCCGTTCCCGGCGGCGGTCAGCGTGTGGGGCACCCCGTCAATCGTGAGCGCCGCTTCGCAACGCACCGCGCGGTCGCTTTCGGCTGCCTTGAACCGGGTGAGTGCGACCGGGGCGGTCCGGTCGAGGTATTCGCGGCGGAACAGATCGAGCACTTCCTGCGGCGTCAGCTCGGTGCCTTTTGCATCGGCCAGATCATTGATCAGGCGGCCGATCTCCTTGTGCATGGCCTTGGGCAGGGTGAAGCCGAATTCATTTTCCAAAACATACGCCACCCCGCCTTTGCCCGACTGGCTGTTGATGCGGATGATGGCCTTGTAGCTGCGCCCGATGTCAGCGGGATCGATCGGAATGTAGAGCACATCCCACGGCGTGCCGGGCGATTGCGCCGCCCAGGACTTTTTGATGGCGTCCTGGTGCGAGCCGCTGAACGCGGTGAAGGTCAGCTCGCCCGCATAGGGGGTGCGCGGCGGCACCTCCAGACGGGTGCAGCGTTCGTAGACGTCGCGGAGCTGGTTGATGTCCGAGAAATCGAGGCCGGGGTCAATGCCATGGGTGTAGAGGTTGAGCGCGACCGTGATGAGATCCACATTGCCCGTGCGCTCACCATTGCCGAACAGCGTGCCTTCGACGCGGTCGGCCCCGGCGAGCAGCCCCAGCTCGGTTGCGGCGACCCCGGTGCCGCGATCATTGTGGGTGTGCAATGAGACCAGGGTGGCGGACCGGCGGGTCAGGTGGCGGCACATCCACTCAATCTGGTCGGCATGAACATTGGGCGTGGCGTACTCCACCGTGGCGGGCAGGTTGAGGATGATTTTGTCCTCCGCCGTGGGCGCCCACACGTCGGTCACGGCCTCGCAAATTTCCAGCGCAAACGCCAGCTCGGTGCTGGTGAAGCTCTCGGGCGAATATTCGAGGCGCAACCGGGTGCCGGCGGCGACCAACGGGCCCATCGACGATTTCAGGAAGCCGACGGCATGGGTGGCGATCCGGACGATCTCGGGCTGGGTGGCGTTAAAGACATGCTTCCGTTGGGCCGGCGAGGTGGAATTGTACAGGTGAAAAATGACCTGCTTCGCCCCGCGCAAGGCCTCCAGCGAACGCGTGATGAGATCCTCGCGGCACTGGCAGAGAATCTGGATGGTGACGTCGGCCGGAATCCGGCTTTCCTCAATCAGCCGGCGGCAAAAATCGAATTCAATCTGCGAGGCCGACGGAAAGCCGACCTCGATCTCCTTGAAGCCAATTTTTACCAACAGGTCGAAATACTCGAGTTTCTCCTCCACGCTCATCGGTTGCGCGAGGGCCTGATTGCCGTCGCGCAGGTCCACGCTGCACCAGAT
>CAIXIZ010000242.1 GCA_903919625.1 uncultured Verrucomicrobiota bacterium | reverse complement strand
GGCCGCGCGGCTGAAGGTGGCGTTTTCCTACCCGATGCTCCGGCCGAGCCTGCGCAGCGAGCTGGTGGGCTGGCAGCACTACGACGTGGCCTTTGAGGGGGTGATGACGCATGACGGCCGTTACCGGCGGTTCATCCATTTCGACTTTGTCTATTCGTCGGCCTGCCCGTGCAGCGCCGAGCTGGCCGAGCATGCCCGTGACCGGCGCGGCGCCTACAGCGTGCCCCACTCTCAGCGCAGCAAGGCCCGGGTCACACTGGAAGAGGCCGAGGGCAAAAAGATCTGGATCGAGGACATCCACGCCCACTGCCTCAATGCGCTCCAAACCGAGACGCAGGTGATGGTCAAACGCGAGGATGAGCAGGCGTTTGCCGAGCTAAACGGCGCGTATCTCAAGTTCGTCGAGGACGCCGCCCGCCTGCTTTACCAGGAATTTGATGCCGACCGCCGGGTGGCGGACTTCCGCATCGCGTGCTCCCACCTGGAATCGCTGCACTCGCACGATGCCGTGAGCGTGATCTGCAAAGGGGTCAAGGGCGGCTTCACCGCCGACTTCATGGACTTCGGCTCCTTGGTATGCTGAGCCAGATCTTTGTTCACTTCTCTCTCCATTTCCTCTGAGTTCAAAGCCAGGCAGAGGAAGTGACCAAGCATGATTTTATAATGAAGCATCCCGTCATCCTCATTACCGGCGCCTCACAGGGGATCGGCGCTGCGATCGCCAAGGTTTTCGCCCGTGAGGTGCCGGGCGTCCGGCTCGCGCTGGTGGCACGCCACGCCGGCCATCTCGCCAAAGTCGCCGCGGCCTGTGCGAAACTGGGCGCAAAAACGGAGCCCTTTCGGTGCGATGTGAGCGACGAGCCGTCGGTCGCAGCCATGGCGGCAGCGGTGACCCAACGGTTCGGCACCCCGGATGTGCTGATCAACAACGCGGGCAAATTCGCCCCCGCCTCGTTCCTGACCATGAGCACGGCGGACTTTGACCTGATGATCGCGGCCAATCTCCGCAGCGTTTTTCTGGTGGCGCGCGCATTTGCACCGGCCATGGCAATGCGCGGGCGCGGCGACATCTTCAACATGAGCTCCGTGGCCGGCCAGCACGCGTATCCGGGCGGCGCCGGCTATTGCGCGGCCAAATTTGGCGTGACGGGACTGTCCAAGGTCATGCGCGCCGAACTGCGGGACAAGGGCGTGCGCGTCTGCACGGTATATCCGGGGGCGACGCATTCGCCTGCCTGGGCAGGCAGCGGCGTGAAGCCGGAACGCATGATGCCGGCGGAAGACGTGGCCCGGATGTTTCTCGATGTCTGGCGTCTGTCCCGTCGTACCGTCGTCGAGGAAATCGTGCTGCGACCGCAGTTGGGTGATGTGTGAGTCAGGAGAGGAAAGCGGGGTTGAAGGGGGAAGCCTCGAAGCCAGGAAATATCCCTGTTTGTAATCGCTAAATATCAAATCCCGGACCGGCAATTCAGAGGCCAAAAAAGTCAGGCAGCGGAAAATCCAGATCCCCTTACTGAATCAGCTTAGCAGCAGCCAGAGGCCGGCAAGCGCGCCGAGTGCCAGGGTCACGGTCTCAAATGATCGCTGGTTCAGCCGTGGCAGCAGCCAGCGTCCGCCCAACGTCCCGGCAAACACGGCCGGCGCGAGGAGCAGGTTGAACGAAAAGCTGGCCGGCGTCAGCAGCCCGAGCTGCGCCATAAACGGCACTTTGGACAAGTTCACGAGGAGGAAGAATACCGCCGCCGTGCCGACAAATTCGAGCTTGGGCAGCCGCATCGCCAGCAGATAGACCGCCATCAGCGCCCCTGCCGCATTGGCCACCAGGGTCGTGAAGCCGGCCAGCACTCCCACCACCGGTCCGAACCACGCGCCCGGCGCCACCAGGTCCGCCCCGGTGCGGCGGCGGAAGACCTGCAACCCCGTCAAAACAAGCACAATGCCACCGATGAGCAATTTCGCCTGGTGGTTGTCGATCCGCCCCATCACCAGCCAGCCGAGCACTATCCCCGCGGCCGTCCACGGCAGCATGCGCCAGACATGGGGCCATTTCGCGTGCTGCCGGTAGGACAGCACGGCGACCACGTCGCCGAATATCAGGAGTGGCAGCACAAACCCCGCCGACTGCTTGGCCGGCATGAGCAAAGCAAACAACGCCGACGCCAGCACCCCCAGCCCGCCAACCCCGGTCTTCGACACGCCGACAAAAAGCGCGCCCGCCACCGCCAGCGCGAGCTGCCATGGGGATAAATTCATCGCACGGATTGTCCTGACGTTATCCCCTTCTGCCACCAAAAACATCCAGAAACACGGGCCATGCCGAAATTGGCGGGCAAAAAGTAAAGTTTCCGGGGCATTGCAGGCAACAAGGGGCGTTGCTTGACGACGCCCGGATCGAAGGGCGGCAACGAGCACCGCCCCTTGTTGCTACTTCAACCAAGCCGAAGCCAGCTTCGGGGAATCAGACCCAATTGGATTGAAAAGGAACCCAGTACTGTATTTTGAAAATTAGACTCTGTGATGTAGGAAAGCTCCCTACGACGCCGTTTTAAGCGCTCGTAAAGCCGCCCAAGGCCACCTTAAACCGCTGCCACGTGCCCGATTCCTCGTCTTCTGGCGGACGGGTGCCGGTGGCCT
>CAIXIZ010000241.1 GCA_903919625.1 uncultured Verrucomicrobiota bacterium | reverse complement strand
TTCACCGCCGGGACGCAGCCTTTCCGTGGCTATACGACCGACACTGGCAAAATCCTCCCCCGCAAACACACCCACCTGTGCGCCAAGCAGCAGCGGGCCGTCACCAAAACCATCAAGCACGCCCGGAACAACCTGCTCGCGCTCTGAGCCTTCTGGCGGCGTCAGCGCCCTTGTTTATTTTGGCCGGAGTCACCCTCCGGCCTTTTTCGTTTTCAACGGCCAACTGTCCCGGGGGGCGAAGGGGCCATCGGGGCGGACCGCCAGCTGAATGGACTGCCTCCCTGATCTCCTGAAGCCTTTGGGGAGATACTTGCCAGAACTCCGTGTCATCTGTGTCCTCCCGGCTGATGTATTCCAGGCCAATTGTGGTCTTATCCGTTTAACCGTGCCTTCTGTGGTTAGCAAAACCCGCCCGCGCCTCGCGCGCATCTCCCGCCCCACCCCACGCAACCTCGCCCGGCTTGCTGCAGTCCTCGTACGCGGCGGGCTCGTCGCCGTCCCCACGGAAACGGTCTATGGCCTCGCCGCCGATGCGTTGAACCCTTCTGCGTGTAAAAAAATCTTTCGCGCCAAGGGACGTCCCTCCACCGATCCGCTCATTGTCCACGTCCGCTCACTCACCCAGGCTGCCGAGGTTGCCGTGCTCAACTCCGCCGCCAGGAAACTCGCGGCGGCTTTCTGGCCGGGCCCGCTCACGCTGGTGCTCCCCAGACAGGCCGGTGTGCCCGACATCGTCACCGCCGGCCTGGACAGTGTTGCCGTGCGCGTGCCGAGCCACCCGTTGCTCCGCACGCTCCTTCGGCTCAGCGGCCGCCCGCTGGCCGCGCCCAGCGCCAACCCCTTCGGTTACATCAGCCCCACGACCGCCGTGCATGTCCGAGTCGGCCTTGGCCGCCGCATCGCGCACATCCTGGACGGCGGCCCATGCGCGATTGGCGTCGAGTCTACAATCGTGGACCTCCGCGACCCCGCCCGCCCCACCCTGCTCCGTCCGGGAGCCATCTCCCGCGCCCAGCTGGCAAAAGCCCTCGGCCGCCCCATCCGTTCCTCCGAAAAGTGTCACTTATTAAGTGACACTCCCTCGGCCGCTCTCCCGACTCGGTCACCACGGCAGTGTCACGTATTAAGTGACACTTTACCTGGGGGGGTTGCCGTGCCCGCTGGCGCGGAGCTCGCGCCGGGGATGATGGCCCGCCACTATGCCCCGCGCACCCCTCTCACGTTGGTGAAAAAACTTCCCGCAGCGGGCCGGGCTGCGGATGAACCACGCATCGCATTTCTGTATTTCCAACGCCCTCCCTCCGTCCCAGTCGGGGCAGCAAACGTTTTCTGGCTCACGCCTACCGGCCGTCCCACCGATGCCGCCAGGTCGCTCTATAAGTGCTTGCGTTCGCTGGATGGCGGCAAATGGAAGGGCATCCGTGCCGAGCTCGTCCCAGGCAAGTCCGGCCTGGCCCCCGCCCTGAATGACCGGCTGGCCCGTGCGTCGGCGAAGGGTGATTGAATCAATCACGTTGTGATGCAACCTGGTCTCCATCGTCAGGCCATCACCGAGGCTCACAGTCGCGGCCGGCGCCCCGTGCGCCGGTAAAACCCCGGATTATTAACCACGGATTACACGGATTAGCACGGATCAAATCAGTTGTAGGCCAGGTCGCTGACCTGGCTGGATCGTGTCTCGCGGGAAGCCAGCTCAACGAGCTGGCCTACAGCAAACCAAATACGTCAGGACGTGGCGTTCCACCCTCAATCCTATTTCCGAGCCCATCCGTGTAATCCGTGGTTAAAAATTACTTGGCCTTCGCTTCTGCCGCCGGCATCAGCCACCGGACGAACCACTCGATGGCCACCTGCTCCGAGTCCGGGTTCACCTTGTGGGCGGTGTTGGCCTGGATGCGCACCCTAAAATGGTCATCGGCCCCGGCGGCGTGATAGGCGGCTTGGGCCGCGTCGGTGGCGAGCCTGAGGCCGGGCAATGGGGTGCGCGGGTCGGAGTCGCCATTGATCGCGAGCAGCGCGCGCGGCGCGATGAGCGGCACCATCGCCGGGCCGTCGAACTCGCCGTCAATGCCGGGCGCGATTTTCGCGTAAAATTTCCGTACGAAGTCCGCGCCGGGCGCGGCAACGCCCGCGTCCTTCGCGGCGGCGTCAAAGGCGTCCTGCACCGTGCCGATCCGCGACTGCCAGGAGTCGTGATCCACCGCCCACTGAAAGCTCTCGACGCTGATGCATGGCACGGCGGCGGCAATGCGCGGGTCTGCTGCCGCTGTGAGATAGGTCTCGATGCCCCCCTTCGACACACCGTAGAGGCCGATGCGGCTGGCGTCCACGTTGTCGCTCGTCTCCAGCCAGTCCACCAGCCGCATCACGTCCCACGCGGTGTCGTAGAAAAACGGGTGCTCGCCCGAGCCGTGCCACGCGCGGAGGATGGCGTCCTGATAGGAAACGGTGCTGCTCTTGCCCGGCGTGGCGCGCTCGCCGTGCTCGCGGCCGTCGATGGCGACGGCGATGAAGCCGCGCGCCGCCAGCGCGCGCAGCAGCGGCAGCTCGTCCTCCTTTTTTCCGCCGGTGCCATGCAGCGCGATGACGACGGGCAGCCGGCCCGTCGCGCCGGCGGGCTTGAGGAGCAAGCCAGGCACGCGCTGCTTGGCGTCGGCGGCATATGAGAACCTCCACTCGGCCGGGCCGCTGGCGGCGGCGGGAGTGGGATTGGGCGAGATTTCGGCCGCGAGCGGCACACGCGGGCGGTCGATGAGCTTGAGAAAGTCGGCGCGCGAGTCAGCCGCGCGTGCCGACGCGGCGGCGAGCAGGGCGCAGAATGCGGAGAGGAGGGCGAAGGGGCGGGAAGGCATAGAAAAAGCCGTAAAAGCTGGCCTCAATCATAGGCAACGAAGTGCAACATCTCATCAACACGGCCTTCCTTGAAGTTCACTGCACGAACCAACCAAGCCCAATCGCCCCACGTGCATTTGCCGTCTTCGGTGAAAAACCAGCGACTACCTCCGACGATCTCCAACGGTGCGCCCAAAATTTGCCGCACTTCAGCTTCGGTCATGCCGACCTTAATCTTAGCGAACGTCTCCTCGGAGAAACCGGAGGCATATTGGGTATCGATGGCCGGATAGAAGAAGCAATATGACTCAGAGTGAGCGTAACCGAAAAACATGACTCCGGCAAGGAGGACGCAGCCGACGAGCAGAATTCGCTTAATATTCACAGGAGCTGGGGAAGCGGAAATTTGGGCAGGACGCTGCAACCTCCGCAATATTTTACGGCAGATTGGCGGCGATACCACAGGTGGCAAGACCACAAAAAGGCCGCCGCGCCATTGCCACGCGGGGCACGGACGTTTTCGCTCGCGGTCATGCAAGCCGGATTAATCCGCACTGTCGCGCTGCTGCTCGCCCTCCTCCTGGGCGTGCTGCTGCCGCAGGCGTATATGCTCAAGGGGGCCATCCAGTGGATTGTGGCGACGATGCTGTTTGTGACGTTCCTCGGCACGCGGCTCTCGCGCGGGACGCTGCGGCCCGGCCATGCGGCGCTGCTG
>CAIXIZ010000240.1 GCA_903919625.1 uncultured Verrucomicrobiota bacterium | reverse complement strand
CCGCGCCCGCCGCCCATCACCACCGCCAGAACTTGTTTTTGGATGCTCATAGGGTTTTTGGTCAATTACCTTGCGCCATGATTGCGGCTGCGCGTATCTTTGCCAGCCCAAAAGCGGGTAACAAAATTTATGTGTGGAATCGTCGGCTACGTCGGCCGCCAAAAGGCCGTCACCATCCTGATCGAGGGGCTCAAGCGCCTCGAATACCGCGGCTATGATTCCGCCGGGCTGGCCGTGCTGCAAAACGATCGCATTGAATTAGCCAAAAAGACCGGCCGCGTCGCCGTGCTGGCCAAGGAGGCCCAGAAGCATCGCTTTACCGGCACCACCGGCATCAGCCACACACGCTGGGCCACCCACGGCGGCGTGACCGACGCCAACGCCCACCCGCACCTCAGCAGTGATGACAAGTTCGCCCTCGTGCACAACGGGGTCATTGAGAACTATTCCGCCATCAAAAAGTTTCTCACGGGCCAGGGCTATACCTTCCGTTCCGAAACCGACACCGAGGTGCTCTGCAACCTCATCGCCTACCATTACGCCAAGGAACCCGCTGCACCGGGCGAGAGCCGTTTCCTCGATAGCGTCCGCAAGGCCCTCCGGCATGTCGAGGGCACCTATGGCATCGCCGTCATCTGCACCGAGGCGCCCGGCGAGCTCGTGGCCGCCCGCAAGGGATCACCTCTCATCCTCGGGGTGGGCGACAATGAGTTCATCATCGCCTCCGATGTCGCGGCGCTGATCAGCCACACCCAAAACGTGGTCTATCTGAAGGATGGCGAGGTCGTGCACGTCACCTCCAAGGAGTTTTTCATCTCCACACTCGACCAGGAAGATGTGTCGCCCGTCGTCGACCGGGTCACCTGGGACATTGAGGCCGCCGAGCTCAACGGCCATGCGCATTTCATGGAAAAGGAGATTTTCGAGCAGCCCGCCGCGCTCGAAAACTCCATGCGCGGCCGCTTCTCCGAAGATGGCAGCACCGCCAAGTTTGGCGGACTCAATCTCGGTCCGGTCGAATTCCGGCAGATCGACCGCTTCGTGTTTCTCGGCTGCGGCACCGCCTGGCACGCCTGCCTGGTGGCCGAGCATCTCATCGAGCGTTTCGCCCGCATCCCGGTTGAGGCCGACTACGCCTCGGAATTCCGCTATCGCAATGCCCCCCTTTCCGGCAACCCGCTGTATTTCGTGTTCAGCCAGTCCGGCGAAACCATCGACACGCTCGGGGCCATGCGTGAGGCCAAGCGCAAGGGCTACAAGGTGCTCGCGGTCAACAACACCGTCGGCTCGAGCATTGCCCGCGAGGCCGACGGCGGCATTTACCAGCACGTCGGCCCGGAAATCGGGGTCGCCTCCACCAAGGCGTTCACTTCGCAGCTCCTCATCGGCGCGATGCTGGCGCTCCATGTCGCCCGGATGCGCGACATGAGCTTTGCCGACGGGGTCGAATACGTCAACGCGCTCAAAGGGGCGCCCGCGCTCGTCCGCCGCATGCTGGAGCAGGCGCCACGCATCAGGGAAATCGCGCAACGCTACGCCCACCACACCGATTTTCTTTTCCTCGGCCGCCTCTCGCTCTTCCCCATCGCGCTCGAGGGCGCGCTCAAGCTGAAGGAAATCTCCTACATCCACGCCGAGGGCTACCCCGCCGCCGAAATGAAGCACGGCCCCATCGCGCTCATCAGCGAGAAATGCCCGAGCGTCTTCTTCGCGCCCAAGGGTGAAATTTTCAACAAGCTCCTCTCCTCCATCCAGGAGGTGAAGGCCCGGCGCGGCCCGGCCATCGTCATCACCACCGAGGGTTGCGAGCTGCCTCCCGGCCTCGCCGACGAGATCATCACCATCCCGACTGCCACGAGGCCGTGCTGCCGATTGTGGCGACCATCCCCGTTCAGCTCCTCAGCTACTACATCGCCTGCGCCCGCAAATGCGATGTGGACAAGCCCCGCAATCTGGCAAAATCCGTGACCGTCGAATGAACTCCCCCGTCCCGCAGCCCTGGCCCCCTCTCACGCCTGCCGTGCTCTTGTGCCGATGGTGACAGCGGCTGTGCCTGTCGCCGGGGCGGAAGCATTCTCGCTTCCACCGTTTGTCCTTGCTCCCATTCGCGTTCCTTCGCGTCCCTTTGCGGTTAAAAACTCCGCCCGTTTCCATGCAAATTTTCCCTGACCGTTCCTCATTTCTCGATCTGGCCCGACATGGCAATGTCATTCCGGTCTATGCCGACCTGCTGGCCGACTGCGAGACGCCCGTTTCCGCCTACGCCAAGCTCAAGGCCGCCGGCCCGTCCTATCTCCTGGAATCCGTTGAGGGCGGCGAACATCTCTCGCGTTACAGTTTCATCGGCTGCCGTCCCCGCAAGATCATCGCCTGCGGCCCGCAGACGACCGAGATCCGCGTCCCTGGCCAGCCGGTAAAAACCATCCCCACCCCGCCCGATCCGCTCACCCTGATCGAGGCCGAGCTGCACGATTACCGGCCCGTCCAGCTGCCCGGCCTGCCGCGTTTTACCGGCGGGGCCGTGGGTTTTCTCGGCTATGAATACATCACGCGCATCGAGCCGACTGTCCCCGCGGCCAAGTCGGACCCGCTGGGCGTACCGCTGCTTTATTTCATGCTGTCGGACTCGTTGCTGATTTTCGACCGCGCGAAGCAAACCCTCCGGCTTTGCGTCAACGCCCATGTCGGTCCCGCCCCGGCGGTCGCCTACGATGCGGCCGTCGCCGAGCTGCATCAGCTGCTGGATCTCCTGCGCCAGCCGCGCGAGCTCGCGCCCGCGGTCCTCAGTGCAACCCCGCAGATCACCGTCCCCCCGGGCAATTTTACCCGTCCCGCCTACGAAAAACTGGTGGACGACGTGAAAGAATACATCCGGGCGGGTGACATCATTCAGGTTGTCCCGTCGCAGCGTTTCACCCGCCCGTTCACGCGCCCGCCGCTCGATCTCTATCGCGCGCTGCGCACGGTCAATCCCTCGCCCTACATGTTCATCCTGGAAACGGATGATTTCGCCCTCGTCGGCGCCTCGCCCGAAGTGCATGTGCGTCTGACCGACGGCTTCGTGGAAATCCGGCCCATCGCCGGCACGCGCAAACGCGGGGTGACTCACGACGAGGACCTCGCGCTCGAAAAGGAACTGCTCGCCGACGACAAGGAAAAGGCCGAGCATCTCATGCTCGTGGACCTCGCGCGCAACGACATCGGCCGGGTGTGCCAGTACGGCAGTGTCACCGTTCCAGAGATGATGGTCGTCGAGCGCTACTCGCACGTCATGCACATCAGATCGG
>CAIXIZ010000239.1 GCA_903919625.1 uncultured Verrucomicrobiota bacterium | reverse complement strand
GCCCGAAGGCAAAGAACCAGCAGGTCTATCACCAGCTCTATGCGCTCTACCGCCGGCTCCACGATTCACTCGGCGGCATGAGCAAAACCGCCGACCTCTCCGGCGTCATGAAAGACCTGCTGGCGATTAAAGCGGCCCAAACTTCCTGATTTTAACCACGGATTGCACGGATGAACACGGATAAGAATGATGCCCAACTTGATTGGAATGCTCACCCGGCATTCCCATGCCCGAGATTTTTCCGGCAGTCCTTACCTGTGTCTCTCGATCTTAATGCGAGCGCAGCTACCTGGAAGAACGGTGCGTGCAGCCTGCATCTCCATCCAATCCGTGTGCATCCGTGATATCTGTGGTAACAATTCATCTTCCCATGAAACCCCTCGCCTCCCCTCAAATCTGGTTCGTCTGCGGTTCCCAGCATCTCTACGGTCCCGGCCCGCTCAAGCAGGTGGCCGCCAACGCCCGCAAGGTCGCCGCCGCGCTCGCGGCGTCTGAAAAGCTGCCCCTGAAGACGGTGTTTAAGGCGCTGCTCACCACGCCTGACGAGATTGCGCAGCTATGCATCGAGGCCAACTCGGACCCGCGCTGCGCCGGCCTCATTCTCTGGATGCACACGTTTTCCCCGGCGAAGATGTGGATCCGCGGTCTGACCACGCTGCAAAAGCCGTTTGTCCACCTGCACACGCAGTTCAACCGCGACCTGCCCTGGGAGACGATCGACATGGACTTCATGAACCTCAACCAGGCCGCACATGGCGACCGCGAGGCCGGGTTCATGCACACGCGGCTGCGGCTGGGCCGCAAAGTCGTGGTCGGCCACTGGAGCGATCCCGAGGTCCATGACCGCCTGGGCGCCTGGATGCGCGCCGCCCGCGCGTGGCACGACTGGCAGGGGGCGAAATTCTGCCGCTTCGGCGACAACATGCGCCAGGTGGCCGTGACCGAAGGCGACAAGGTTTCCGCCGAGATGCGCTTCGGCTTCGCGACCAACGGCCATGGCATCGGCGATCTCGTCGCCAAAATTTCCGATCACGGCATCAACCAGCGGAAAATCGACGCCCTCTGCGCCGAATACGAGGCCCGCTACACGGTCGCGAAGGAACTGCGCCGCGGCGGCCCCCGTCATGAATCGCTCCGCTATGGGGCGCGCATCGAGCTTGGCCTGCGGGCTTTCTTGACGGAAGGCGGCTTCAAGGGCTTCACGACCACGTTTGAGGATTTGCACGGATTGCGGCAGTTGCCCGGTCTCGCGGTGCAACGGCTCATGGCGGACGGCTACGGCTTCGGGGCCGAGGGCGACTGGAAAACCTGCGCGCTCCTCCGGGCGATGAAGGTCATGGGCGACGGCCTTCCCGGCGGCACGTCATTCATGGAGGACTACACCTACCACCTCTCGCCCAAGGGCCACCAGGTGCTCGGGGCCCACATGCTCGAAATCTGCGAAACCATCGCCGCTGGCAAACCCTCGCTCGAAATCCACCCGCTCGGCATCGGCGGACGGGAGGACCCGGTACGGCTCGTGTTTGATGCCCCCGCCGGTCCGGCGCTCAACGCCTCGCTCATCGATCTGGGCAACCGCTTCCGCCTGATCGTCAATGAGGTTACTGCGGTAAAACCGCCGCCCCTCCCGAAGCTCCCCGTCGCGCGCGCCGTCTGGGAATGCCAGCCCAATTTCAAGACCGCCTGTGCCGCGTGGATTCTCGCCGGCGGTGCCCATCACACCGGCTACAGTTACAGCGTGACGACCGAGATGCTCGAAGACTTCGCGACCATCGCCGGCATCGAGCTCGCCGTCATCAACGCCGACACCCGCCTCGCCGAATTCAAACAGACCCTCCGCAACAACGAAGTGTATTACCACCTCGCCCAGGGCATCACAGGTTGATGCCCGAAAAACTGAAGGACTGAAAGTCTGAAGGGCTGTAGCATGCAAAGCCATTCGCCTCGCCACCGGCTTCGGACTCCGTTTCAGTCTTTCAGTCCTTCCGCCTTTCAGCCTTTCCCTCCCCATGCTTACCGAACTCAAACGCGAGGCCTATGAGGCCAATGTCGCCCTGCCAAAACACGGGCTCATCAATCTCACGTTTGGCAATGCCTCCGCCATTGACCGCACCAAGGGCATCTTCGCCATCAAACCAAGCGGGGTGGAATACGCGGACCTGCGCCCCGCCGACATGGTGCTGGTTGATCTCGCGGGCCAGATCGTAGAAGGAAAACTGCGCCCATCGTCCGACACGCCCACCCATCGTCGGCTGTTTCTCGCCTTTCCACATATCGGAGGGGTCGTACACACGCATTCGTCGCACGCAACCGCGTTTGCCCAGGCAGGCCGTGCCATCCCGATCTTCGGCACCACGCACGCGGACTATTTCAACGGCGAGGTCCCGGTGACGCGCAAACTGACCGCCAAGGAAATTGCCGGCGCCTATGAGTGGGAAACCGGCAAGGTGATGGTCGAGCGTTTCACTCAGGGGAAAATTGACCCGGAAGATTTCCCCGGCGTGCTGGTCAACCGCCACGCACCCTTCACCTGGGGTCCGACCGTGGCGAAAGCCGTCGAAGCGGCCGTCGCCGTCGAATGTATCGCCCATCTGGCGTTCATGTCGCTCCAGCTCACGCCCACCCTCCGGCCCATCGAGTCCGCCTTGCTCGCCCGGCATTTCCAACGCAAGCACGGTGCGGGGGCCTATTACGGTCAGACAAAATAAAAGGTCCTTAAGCCCGGCTTGAGGAGATTGTAAAAACCAGCGCAGCCGGTTTCCAGCCTTGCCCAACCACAGTCGCCGCCCACGCTCTGCGGGGTGATTTCCCCTACCCCATCGACCTCGGACGGCCGCACTGCCACCACCCTCCGCGATATCACCCCGCAGCAATGGAAGTCCGGCCTTGCCGCCTGGCTCGGCTGGACGTTCGACGGGCTTGAACTGCATCTCTACACCCTCGTGGCGGGTCCGCTGGTGCTTCAGTTGCTCAACTATACCACCGACGGAGCGGCCGTGAATGAGAAAAAGGCCTATATTCAGGCGGCGTTTCTCATCGGTTGGGCGCTGGGTGGGGCGTTTTTTGGCCGGCTCGGCGATCGGATCGGCCGCAGCCACACCCTCGCGCTCACGGTGCTCACCTACGCGCTTTGCACGGGACTGTGCGCCACGGCCCAGACTTGGTGGCAGCTCATGCTGTTTCGGTTTGTCGCCGCGCTGGGCATCGGCGGAGAGTGGGCCGTTGGCGCGTCATTGCTCGCCGAAACGTGGCCGCGCGACTGGCGGCCCTGGCTGGCCGCCATCCTGCAGTCGGGCGTGAACATCGGCATCCTGATCGCCGCCGCCCTGGTCGGCGGGCTCTTGCCGCTGCTGCCGGCCCATTCGGAACGCTATGTCTTT
Source organism: uncultured Verrucomicrobiota bacterium (assembly GCA_903919625.1). Classification (GTDB taxonomy): domain Bacteria; phylum Verrucomicrobiota; class Verrucomicrobiia; order Opitutales; family Opitutaceae; genus CAIYUN01. The sequence continues at coordinate 2,453 of CAIXIZ010000239.1, read as the reverse complement.
CTCATCGGCGTGCTCCCGGCGCTGTTCGTTTTCTGGATCCGCCGCCAGGTGCCGGAACCCGAGGCCTGGCAGCGGGCCGACTCGGCCACCACCGCCAAGCCGGGGATCCGCCAGCTCTTCCGCGGCGACATCGCCCGCACCACGGGGATCACCACGCTGGTCTGCGCCCTGAGCCTGTCGGCCTGGTGGCTGTTCACCTTCTGGCATCCGCAGCACCTGCGCGCGCTCCTGGAGCAGGACGGCCAGACGCCGAAGGATCGGATCACGCCGCTCGTGACCGGGGCATTTTTCACCGTGATCGCGGTGTCCATCGCAGGCAATTTTGCCGCCAGCTGGCTGGCGCAGCGCTTCGGCAATGTCCGCGCGATCGTGGTTTGCTTCCTCGGTCTGGGGGTGGGCATGGTGGGCGCGTTTGCCGTGCCGCGTGATTTCGCCGCACTCGCCTGGTTCTGGTGCCCGCTGGTCGGTTTTTTTTCCGGCGTGTTCGGCCTGTTCACGATGTATCTGCCACCCCTTTTCCCTGTGTTGCTGCGCACAACGGGGGCGGGGTTTTGCTATAACATCGGCCGGCTCGCCGCCGCCGGGGCCACGATTGTCTTCGGCTGGCTGGCTCCCGTGAAGGACCTGCGCAGCGCGTTGCTCTGGTCGGGCGCCATTGCCTTCGCCGCCGCCCTCAGCGCCTGCTGGCTGCCGAAGGACGGGGCGGATTCCTCCAACCCCGTCTGATCAGGCCGCGCCGTAAACCAGCCACGCCAGCTTCAGCCTGGCGGCAGTGAATCCGGGCCGGTCTCAGGCATCGGCTCGGGGGCCGCCGGTTGCTCCGCAGAGACGGATTCGGACGGGAGCGCGGTGGTTTCGTGGGCCGACAAGGTGGCGGAAGCCTCTTCCTGCGCAGGTTCGGTCTCCGGCGGCGGGGTGGCACTGGGCGTATCGGGAAAGTTCTCCAGATCATGCTCAGCCGTTTCCGCCTCCTGCTTGCGGGCAGCCGCCACGGGCGGGGGCGCAAAGAGGCGGCCATCCATAAACTCCATCACATAGCCTTCGCTCACCAGCCAGCGCAGGTCGCCGTGCATCTTGCCCAGCCGTTCACGATCCTCGGCGGAAAGAGATGGCGGGGGCGGAGTGGGTGCCGGGGCCTCGGCGGCAGGTGCCGTTTCGGGCGCCCCCTCAGTCGGAGCGGCGAGGGCGGCGGTTTCGGGTGCGCTGGCCGCCGGAGCGGGGGCCGGCTTGAGGCCGAGAAATTTTTCCGGCAGCTCGGCGCGTCGGATCATCGGATGGGTCTCGATGAAAGTGATGAGCGTGCCGAGATTTTCGGCAAACACCTGGTCGGGGGTGCGGAATTTGCGCCGCACAGCACAGACATAGGTGATGCCTTTCGAACCCTTTTTGAAGATCGACAGGCCTTCCCGGCGCAGGCGGCCGCGCAACGCGTTGGCCGTGTCGAGCGGGAAACGGCGCTGGCGCTCCAATGCGCCCTCGAAAGCCCGGCGAATTTCGCCCGGCGGCAGCGCTTCCAGATTTTTTCCGGCAAAACGCCAGTTGTCCACGGTGCGCACCACTTTGTCCCGGGCCTGGGCGAGCAGGTGCTGGCGGGCCTCCTCCAGCGTGTCAAAGGCCGGCGTGGCATCACCTTCGGCCAGGGGCTTCCAGGTGTAGCGCGTGACTTTCTTCATCTTCGCCAGCCACTGGTTCACCACTTCGGGGTCGCGCACAGTTTCAATCCGCGAACGATAGACCTCAAACGGCAGGCGGACGCGGGCGGCATGATGCTGCTGCACAATCTGCAGATACCGGTGGTAGTTCGGCGGCCCGAGCAGTTCACCAGTCACCCCGCATTTGTTGATGACCTGAAAATTGCCCTTCGGCGGCTCGATCTCGACCTCGCTCGTCTCAAAAAACGTGCCGAGATGGGCGGAGAGCACATGCGCGATGGCGGCTTCCTCGGTCTCAAACGGCAACCCGTCGGGAACGGAGACGGCCAAGGGCGCAGGCTTGGCCGGGGCGGCCCCGTCCGCCGGTGGCGCGGCCTGGTCCGCCGGCAGGCGTTGGAGCAGGGCGATGCAACGGTCGCTCTTGCCGACGACTGCGCGGGCAATTTCGAACAGCTCAAAGGTGCGGAAGGAGGTCCGGATGGTTTTGACCAACGTCGCAAAGCTCGTCTCCTCCGGGTAGAAGGTGACGCTGAAAAACGGGCTGATGTAAGGGCCGCGATCCAGCTCCTGGTCGCGGCGTGGGCCGCGAAAACCGTCCCGGTCGTCCCGCCGCGAATCACGGAAATTGCCGCCGCGTTCGTCGCTCCGCGGGAAACGGGCCGGTGGTCGGTCACGGGCGGCGTGCCAGACGAGGGGAGTGGTGGATCTGGCATGGGGCTACCGCTCCTGCTGCCCGAACGGCAGATGCTCGTCTCCGAGCGCCAGATACCCGCGGTCGATGACCTTGGGTACCACGTACGT
>CAIXIZ010000238.1 GCA_903919625.1 uncultured Verrucomicrobiota bacterium | reverse complement strand
TGGGCGACCGTCCGGCGACTGTTTTCCTGCTCCGTCCACCGGCCACGGTGGTCGCGCTCAAGCCGGAACTGACCGGCGTGCGGGTCTATCTCGACACCCAGTACAACGCCCTGGCCAAGGCGGAGGAACTGGGCAAGGACGGCATGCCGTTCAAAACGATCTCCCTGGGGGATCTGCAAAAAATCGACGGGCAATATATCGTGAAAATGGTGGAGGTCCGGGAGGAAACTCCGCCCCGAAACAAGACGCAATTCGTTGTCACCGGAGCGGCGCTGGGTCAGGAATTCCCCGTGGGGACGTTTGAGCCCGCCCGGCTGGGCGAAACCGTCGCCCCACCCGCGGGAGACCGGGTGCATCGGAGCAAGCGTTGACCGGCGATCCGCCCCAAAGCGGTGGGGCTGTCCAGGCGCTCAAAGCGCAAGGCCGGTGGCAGCGTCGAAAAGATGGCCCCGGGTGAGATTGGGCTGGAGGGTAATTCGCTGTCCCAGGCGATGGCCGCCACTGGGCGGAACCCGGGCAATCAGCAGAATGCCGCCGGCGCGGAGATGAAGATGGGTGTCTGCGCCCATGGGCTCCACCAGCTCGATTTGGGCGTTGATGGCGGCGTTTTCGCCGTTCCGGTCCTGATCCGGAAGATCCAGATGTTCCGGACGGAGACCGAAGATGACCGGTTTGCCCAGGTGATTGGCGACCCGCGCAGCAAAGACGGAAGGAAGGCGGAAGGGCGGCAGCGTTGCGGTATCTGGGCGCGGCTCGGCCACGGATGAGGTCGGGACGAAAGACAGGACCGAGCAAGTCTTTTCGACCCGGCCGGCGATGAAATTCATCGGCGGAGCACCCATGAAACTGGCGACAAAGAGGTTGGCCGGAGCCTGGTAAAGTTCTGCGGGTGAGGCGACTTGCATGATGGCGCCGGCGTTCATCACGCAGATGCGGTCTCCCATCGTCATCGCTTCCACCTGGTCGTGGGTGACGTAAATCATGGTTGCAGCCAGGCGCGCATGGAGCCGGGAAATTTCGGCGCGGGTGGCGGTGCGAAGCTGGGCGTCGAGATTGGAGAGCGGCTCGTCGAAGAGGAAGACTTTGGGCTGGCGGACCATGGCACGCCCAACGGCGACGCGCTGGCGCTGGCCGCCGGAGAGCGCCTTGGGCAGGCGGTCGAGCACGTCATCCAGCCCGAGCTGGGTGGCGACCACCCGCACGCGGCCAACAATTTCCTCCTTGGGCAAATGCCGCAGTTTCAGGCCAAAGGCGAGATTCTCGAAGACGGTGAGATGCGGGTACAGCGCGTAGTTTTGGAAGACCATCGCGAGGTCGCGATCCTTGGGCGGCACCGTGTTCACGACCCGGCCGGCGATGGAAATGGTGCCGGCATCGGCTGTTTCCAGCCCGGCGATCAGACGGAGCAGGGTGGATTTGCCGCAGCCGGAGGGGCCGACGAGCACCATAAACTCGCCAGCTGCGATGGCAAGGCTGACCCCATGCACGGCGGGCCGGGAGCTGGGCGCTCCGGAATAGGTCTTGGAAATCTGGTCGAGAATCACACTGGCCATGGGCAAAAATGGAGCAGGAGCACCAGGCGCCGGCCGGAAACTTGCGCCGAGCCCAGGCCCGCAAACGGAATGCAGGCGACGGGAACTGTTAGATGAGCGAGAAGCCGGGGCAGGGCGAGGGGGAAAGTTTATGGCAATGACGGGAAATTTTGATTGCGCGAACTGTGCGGTCGCGCCTTGCATGGCGTGCCTCCTGCTTTCGATTTGCCTCGCACCCCCTTCACCCATGTCCACCAAGCCCGTCCCGGCATCCGCGCCGCTGACATTTGACCTGCCACAGACGTTGATCGCCAAGATTGAATCTCAGCGCAAACGATCCGGGCTGCGCTCGACCAGCGAGGTGGTGCGGCTGGCGTTGCGCGAGTTTGATTTTGGCGGCTACCGTCCGGTGGTGCTGGAGCACCGGCAAATCTCCGTCCGGCTGCCGGCCCGGCTGAGAAAATTCCTCACCCAGACTGCCCGGAAAAAAAACGTAAGCGTGGGCGAACTGCTGCGCGCCGCGGTGGACGGGCTGGCGGCAGGCAAGGGCAAGAAGTGAACCGGTCCGCCGGCTGACGGCCCCATGGCGCGGCCCAATATCCTTTGGATCGTGACGACGCAGTGGCGGGCGCAGGCGTCGGGCCACGCGGGCGATCCGAATGCCTGCACGCCTTTCCTCGACGCGCTGGCGGCCGAGAGCGTGAACTATGCGCAGGCGGTCACACCGCATCCGTTCGGGCCGATGGCACGGGCGGCGCTGCTCACCGGCCTGCATTCGCCGGAGAACGGGGTGCGCGACTATTTCGACCCGCTGCCAAGGTCGACGCGAACCATCGGACACCAGCTGGGTGCCAGCGGCTACCTCACGGCCTTTTTTGGAAAATGGGGGGTAGGGCGACAGGATCCGACGCAGGCGCTGGTCGGCGAGGCGCAGGCGAAACTGTCCGTGCCGGCGGATGCCCGGGGAGGTTTTGAATTTTGGGAAGGGTTCGAAGGTGGATTTTTGCTCAATGACCCGTGGTTGCACGGCACACGGTTGCCGGAACCGGCCCGTTTTGACGGCTACCAAAGCGAAGTGATCTGTGCCCGGGCGGGTGAGTGGATGCTCCGGCAGACGGCCGGACGGCCGTGGTTTGCCGTGGTGAGCCTGGAGGCGGCGCACCCGCCGTACCACGCGCCTGCGGCGGGCGTGCAAGCCCGGCCCGCCGCCAGCATCGTCCTGGCGGCGAATGTGCCGCGCGCGGGCGAAGCCGAGAAACGGGCACGCCAGGAACTGGCAGGCTATTACGCCCACATTGAGGCGACGGACCACGCCATCGGCCGGTGGCTGCTGTCGCAGACCAACCGTGACCAGACGGTCGTCGTCTTTACCTCGGTACATGGTGACATGCACGGTGCGCACGGTCTGTTTCGCAAGGGCTGGCCTTACGAGGAGTCGGTGCGCGTGCCGCTGCTTGTGCGGGGGGCAAGCGGGAGCAGACGGAGCGGGGGAGCGGGAAAACAGGATGCTTCCGCGATCTCGCTGGCGGATCTGCCGGCGATGACCCTGGCCTGGTCACGAGGTCAGGACGCTCTGCCGTCCGCAAACGCAGTTCAGCGAATTTCGATGCCCAGTGTCGTGGCCCTGCCGGACCAGTGTGACCGGGTATGGCGGGGGGTGCGGACCAAAACACATAAGCTGATCCTGAATGCAGACCGCTCGCCGTGGCTGTTCTTCGATTTGGAGCACGATCCGCTGGAAAGGCACAACCTGGCGGATGAACCGGAGTGGTCGGCCAAGCTGGACGAATTGGCGCGGCAGATCCCCTGAGCCCGGGGCTTGCCCGCCGCCCGGGCGCTCACGCGGCCGGAGCCTACAGTTTTTCCACCGGGGCGAACAGACGGCGGATCGTGGCGGTAATCTCCGACAGCTTCACGGGTTTGGTGATGAAACCATCCATGCCGACGGCGGCGCTCTGGTCGCGGTCACTTTGGAGTGCGTTGGCCGTGAGGGCGACGATGCGGGGTGGCCGCGACGGATCCTGCCGGCGGCGGATTTCGCGGGTGGCCTCGTATCCATCCATCTCGGGCATCTGAATGTCCATTAGGATAAAATCATAGCGGCGGATGGCGAATGCGGCGATGGCCTCGTTGCCATTGGCGGCCACGTCGGCACGATAGCCCAGGCGTTCGAGAAAGCGGAGTGCGACCTTTTGGTTAACAAGGTTGTCTTCGACCAAAAGGATGGTGAGCGGGATGTCCTCGGCCAGCGGACGGTTGACGGCGAGGACAGCGGTATCGTCGACGAGACTGGATGACGGGGTTTTGAACAGCGCCTGCAGGGTGCGAACAAAGGCATGCTGACGGAGCGGCTTGGCGTGCGGAAAGAATTTGGACGGTGCGGCGGGCAAGGCCAGGCCGGGCGCATGGAGGCAGATGGCGGGGATATCGCGCGTGGCCAGGTCGGCGCGGAGGGCGTCGGTCCCGCCATTGGGGACCAGGCCAAACACGACCAGCAGAGGTGTCGGCGGATCGCGCAAAAAATTACGGGCGGCGGCGGGCGTGACGGCCCGGGTAACGATGAGACCGGCCCGTTCAAAAAAGACCGCGAGCCAGCGGAGGACGACCGGATTGCTGTCACAGCACAGCACCCGGGTGCCGGGGACCAGTGGTGGCGGCAAGGCGGGTGGCGGCGGCTGGCGGGAGGCCGGGATGCGCTCGACGGCGATGTGAAAAATGAACGCCGAGCCATGGCCGGACTCGCTCTCAACCCGGATGTCGCCCCCGTTGAGCTGGCAGAGGCGATGACAGATCGCCAGGCCAAGGCCGGTCCCGCCATATTTGCGGGTGGTCGAGGCGTCCACTTGGGAGAACGGCTTGAACAGACGATGCAGACGGTCGGGTGGAATGCCGATTCCGGTGTCACGAACGGCAAATTCAAGGTGAATACGGTCGGAACTGGATGGAATGGGCGAGGAGGAGCCGAATGGTGAACGGGTGCCCCCATGCAGCTGGCGAACCTCAACCGTAATCCGGCCGGAAGGGGTGAACTTGACGGCATTGTTGACCAGGTTGGTGAGGATCTGGCGGAGCCGCGGGCCGTCGCCAATGACGATCGTGGGCACATCGGCCGCGATGGCGTGCGCCAGCTCAATGTTGCGGCTGGCGGCAAGGGCGGCAAAGAGATCGAGCGTTTCCTCCACACAGGCCGCCAGCTCATAGGGCTGGTGGTCGAGCTCGAATTTGCCGGCCTCAATTTTGGAGAAATCCAGGATGTCGTTGATGATGGACAAAAGCGCCTCGCCGCTTGAGCGGATGGTGCCGACGCAGTCGCGTTGCTCGGGATTGAGCGTGGTGTCGAGCAGCAGCGAGGTCATGCCGATGACCCCGTTCATGGGCGTGCGGATTTCGTGCGAGAGTGAGGCGAGGAATTCGCTTTTGGCGCGGGAGGCGGCATCGGCCTCGGTCTTGGCCCGCCGGAGGGCGTTTTCCGTTTCCACCCGGGTGGTGATATCGGCGAGAATGGCGATATAGTTCTCCAGGCTGCCGCGTTCATTGCGGACCGGCTGCACCTCAAGCTGGAGGTGAAAGCGCCGGCCCGACTTGGTGTAACAGGTGATCTCAGCGGAGATGGCGGTCCCGCGCGCGAGGGCCAGCCGCAGCCGCCGGGCCGTGCGGGGGCTGGTGTCCGGGCCGACCATGAAGTGGGCGGGATTGCGGCCGGCGATTTCCGCCAGCGACCATTCCATCACGCGGGTGAAGGATTCATTGACCCATTCGATGGTGCCATCGGGCCGGGCGATGATCACCAAGTTGTCGGTTTTGCTTGCGACCAGGGAGAGCTTGCGGGCGGCGGTCTGGCTCTCAATCAGCGCGGTTTCGGCCCGCTTGTGGGCGGTGATGTCCTGCACCGTGCCGACGATGCGGGCTGGCGGCCGGGGGTCTTTGCCGACCAGGGCGAAGGGGGGCTGCGTGGCGGAGGCGACCGTCTTGGCGCGGACGGCCAGCCAGCGCCACGAGCCATCGGGTGCCCGCATGCGGTACTCGGCGTCAGTGAAACTTTGGATGCCGGCGAGCTGGGCGGCCCGGGTGGTCCGGAACGCCGCGAGGTCGTCCGGATGAACCTGCGACTCCCAGAGGGCGGGCAACGCGGCCGGGAGCGCCGGCGGGATGCCAAGCACCGACCAAAGGCCCGGATTGCCGAGGATTTCACCGGCGGCGACATTCCACTCGAAGATGCCCAGGGCGGTGGAGTCGAGGGCAAGGTTCAGCCGTTCGTCGGAAGTTTTCAACCGGGCTTCGACCGCCCGGCGTTCCTCATTTTCGGCGAACAACCGGTGATTGGCATCACGCGCAGAACGAAGGCCGGAGCGCGCGGAACGGGCCAGATGGACGCTGAGACCAAGGAACAGGGTGATGCCAAGACCGGCAAAAAGTGTGCTCTCGGGCAACAGGCTGCGGTTGCGCTGAAGATAGTCCAACTTGGGGAAAAGCTCGATCCACCAGCGGTTGTTCCAGAATTTGATGACATCCGATTTTTGTACTAGTGATTCGTCGGTGAGGGCAGGGTCAGTCGTCGGGGTGTAAACCGGTTCGTGGGCGATATAGACGACGCAGCGGTAATGTTGCTCGGCCTGGATTTTCGTGACCACTGCAGCAAGGAACGGCTGGTAGGCATATTCGATGCCCACCCATCCCAGCAGCCGGTCTTTGTTGCGCACCGGAGCGCAGAGCAAAAACCCCTTGCCGATCTCGGGCAGATCCAGGACCTCGGATACCTGGGGCCGGATGTCCAGCTCAGCCTTGTTGAGCGCGTACCGGCGATTATCGAGGCTGGTCTGGTTGAAATTTTTCAACTGGGGATGGCCGGAAGACCATTCGACGGGCAATTCGCCTTCCGGGGTGATCCAGTCCACGGATTGCGCCCCTGGCGCCGTCTTGATGATATTCTCGGCATCCTTTCGCTTGATATCGTCGAGGGGAACCCCCTCCAAACTCCAGCGTTGGGCAAAATGCTCCAAGGCATCGGCCTGTTGCTGAAATTCAGCGGGAATTTCGGTGATCAGCTGATTGCTCACCAGTTTTCCTTCGTTGCTTAAGTCCTTAAGCTCACGGGTGCGCAGGCCGGACCAAAAAACCAGGGTAAGCGCGGCAGAACAAGCGACAAAGGGGACCGGGAGCCAGTCGGGTGCACCAACCTGAACGCGGGTGTGCTCCCTTACGGCCAAGGATTGCAGCATTGCCCCCAAGGCCAGCACCAGCACGGCGACGGAAGGGTTCAGGCTGGTGACGGCATGCAAATCCAGGGCGTGGCCGGCCAGTGTCGCCCCACCCACCGCTGCGAGCATTGAGCCGGTCAGCGCGATCAACGGAACCCGCCAGGAGCGCGCGACCCGGACTTCGAGCCATGGCAGCGAACCGCCTCCGAACAGGAGCGAGAGGGCAACCAATGACGGCATCGGAACTGTGCTGGGGCCGTTGGCGCCGCTCATCAGGTGCGAAAGCCAGGTGTCAAAGCCCGGATCGTAATGGAACATCGGCTGGATGAGGGCAGATGCGCCGAGCATGGCCGGCAGCAGTCCCAACCAGCTGATGGAAGGCCAGCCGAGCTGAAACAGGAGGGTCGCGAGCGCGATCAAACCACCGCCAAGGGCGAAAGTGGATTGCCAGGATGCCGTCTCGGTCTGACCCGAGAGGTTGAAGTCAATCATGTCCAGGCCGCCAAAAAAAAGCGCGCTGCCCACCGCCATGGTCACCAAGGCAAGGGTGACCGTGGCGTAATATGACCAGGTTTTTTGGGGCAATGTGCGCAAGGACGGCATCTGGGTGTTTTACCCTAAGCGGATGGCGGTCTTCGGTGCAATGTGATTTCGCTGCCTGTCAGTTCAGTTTTGCATGCCTGGCTGGGCGGACGGAACCGAAGGAAGCGGGAGTTTATCGTCGAGGGAGCGGAGCAGGTTGGTCGGCCCATCGACCAGACTCCAAACCGGTTTGTCCAATGTGCCGCCAAGCTTCACCCGATTTACCTTGAGCACATCCTCCAGCACGGTGGTCACCGGAGTGAGGATGTTTTTTAATACATTGCCCAATGGGGTGCGGCTTCTGTCAAAGGGGAGAACCTCAGCCATGATGTCAAGTTGCTGCCCCTTAAGGTCATAATTGCCGGAGGCCTTGATGGTGGCATGTGGGCCGGTGAGGAGCAGAGGTTTGTCCTTGGCAAAAAGGACCTTGTTGCCGACGAGTGCAAATTCAGCATGCAACTCATCCAGGGTCAGGCTGGTGAAGTTGAGCAGCGTATGGGCCAGGATCTTGGAGAGTGGTCCAAAGAGATCGATCTGCTCAAAGTTTGCCCCCGTGAGGTCCAGTTTGCCGTGGCCGGTGAAATGATAAAGGTCATCGTAGGTACCCTCAGCGGCAAGGGCGAGGCCGAGATGGGCGGCTGCCAGCCGTTGTTCCAGCAAACCCGGAGGCGAAACCGGCTCGTGATGCAATGCGGCGGTAGAGCGGCTGATCAGCCGGCCGGCCTCACCGAGAGTCGCATGGCCGAGCGCGACGTCGAATCTTAGCCTGCTCTCACCCGTGGCTCCGGTCCAGATATGGGCACTGCCGGTCAAAGTGCCTCCAGCGGCTTGCAGCGACAGCAGGGACAGGTCGACGGCCCCGTCACGAATACTGATCTGGGTGCTCAGGTCGCGCACGGGAAATGAATTGAACTCAAACTCACCTTGGGAATCGACCGAGAGGTCAACCTGCTGATGTAACCACCCATTGCCGTTTTGGTCTTCCATCCGGCCCTTCAACTTCAGGTTGGGCGGGTGGGCGAAATGGTAGGGGGCGACCAATTGGAGGCCGGCCGGGCCGATCAGCCGGGCCGCTGCCTCGAGACCGATGGTGGAGGTGGCATCGAAATCCAGGCGCTTCCAACTGTCACCGGCAGGGTTTTCAGTGATGGCAAACTTACCCTGCACACCGCCGGACCCCTGGCCGGCAGAGAACTCCAGCACATTGCTCCAGTTGTCAGCCAGAAATACCCGGGTCTGCACCCGTTCCAAGGCAACATCGCGTACGACAGCCCGGGGAACATTGGCTGCAAGCAGGAGGGTGGTGAGCTTGGAATCTCCCCAGCGACCGCCGACGTCCACCTCGGCTTCGGGCGGAATCGCGGGAAAGCCAAAATTGCCCCAAAAACGTGGCCAAGAATCGTCAAACCAGCCGGCGATGTCGGCGGGCTGCAACCGGCCGGAAAGGAGGAAGCGAAAGTCCAAAGTCTCAGAATTCATTTCATAGCTGCCTCGGGCCTCGCTCTCACCCGCGCGAAGGAGGGTGTCCGTACAAAGCAGCCGGCCACCGGCATAAGTGAAGCGGGTTTCCGCCTGCTTCAGCGAAACCCCGGCGACACGGAGAGGGCCGGAGCTGATCCAGCCCTCGATCTGGGCAAGGGCTCCGTCGGCGCCCAGGGTGAGATTGGTGGTTAGCCGGGCGGTTGCGGGAAACTGGATGAATCGACCGAGATCAATGCCAACCAATGGGCTGGCGAAGGCCAGCAAGGCGTCATTCACCGGCCCGGCGATGGCAAAATGATAGCGTTCGGCCTCCGGTTGGCCGGGCGAAATGGCGATGTTCCAGGCCGAACCGGCAATTGAGGCATTTGCGACCAAGGCCGTCGGCTGGCCATGGGCAAACGTGACAGCGGCACTTACCGGCCCGGAGACAATGGGGAGTTCCCGCCAGACTCCAGAGACCAGGTCAGCCGATGCATCAAGCCGGTCAGGCGTGAAGGCGGAGTCATCCGGTGACCAGCTGCCGTGCAGCTGAAACTGCAGGAAACCTGCGTGATATAATTGCAAGTAACTGGGCGCCGTCAGGAAGCCGGCAATCACAACCGAGCCGGGATGGTCGGACAACAGCGGCAGGGTGGTGGAGAATTGCAACGGTCCGCATTGGAGGGAGCGGGCGGGATTGTCGGCCGCGAGACTGGCATCCGTGGCCGGCCAGCCACCGGCCAGGCACCTGAGATGGACGATGGCGAGGTGTTCTTCAGACGGTTCCAGGCGGAGATCCAGCTGGGGGGTGACAAAGGGCAGTCCTTCGCGGCTGGCATGGTAGAATTGGCTGGCGTAGAGAAAATAATTTTTTAACAGCTGCGGCATGGCCGGAGGGCCTGGAGCCGTGGGGCGGGGCAGGCGCACCGTGCCGCCGGCCGTGACCGAAAACCGTCCGACTTGGGCGATGAAGCGGGTCAGCGTAAAATTGCGTCCGTCCGGCAACAGCGTAAAGTCGAGGGCTTCGGCCACGGCCTCGCTGCGACCGGTGGGCGAAACCATGGCGGGCAGCAGCAGGCGGGCATTGATCACCTGCAGTTCGCGCACCTCCACGCTGCCGACCAGCAATGGCAACGGGCTTAGCCGGACATAAACTCCGTGCGCGGTGGCAAGTGCGTCCGGCTGATCAACGGCCCCAAGGCTGACGTTCTCCAGCAGGACATGGCCAAAGGGGTCAATCCGGGCGCGGGAAAAATTCACTTTCAAACCCGCCTCGGCGAGGTGTTGGGCGAGCATCTGCCGGGCAAAGCGGGGAAGTTCAAGCTCGCGGGTCGTGGCAATCTGGAGCTGCAGGCCAAGGCAGGCGGCGAGCAGCAGCCACAGCGTCCAGAGCGCCAGCAAGCCGGTGGCACGCAATATCGCGCGAACAGCGAACCGGAGAACGCGCGGCAGCTTCATGGCAGGTTCGGAACGTCAGGGTTTGACGCTCGCCGCAGGGGTCGAAGTGGGGGGCACGGTTGCCGCAGGGGGGGCGGTGCCGGTGCTGGGATTTCGGTTTTCGTTGATCAGTTCCGCCAAGGCATCCGCAAACTGTGTTTCCAGCTCAAACACGACATCCAGTTTGCGCGAGCCGGCCAGCTGGCTGCCGCCCGCCCGGTCGCCGATGTAAAGGGTGAGGGTGTTCGGAGGGGTGCCGGCAGCGGCACCCAGTGTCGAGATGGTGGCGTCGAGCCGCCAGGCCCAGGGGCGGGATTCGCCATTGACCATGGTTTGTTCGGAAAAACTGTCGGCCACAAACTGTCTGGCCCGGATATTTTTAAGGTAATTGACCACATAGCTGAGGGCCACTTGCTGGGCGGGCGGCATACCGGCAGAGACGCGTGACCAGGTCTCTCCGGCGGCCAGGTCCAGGGCATGGCTGTAAACCACGGGCGCTGCGGGATCCCCGTTGGGCCGGAGCGTCAGGCTGGTGATGTTTTCGTCCTGCGACAGCGCCTGCACCAGGCGATCACGATACACGCGGGCGGCGACAGGCAGTTTTTCGAGCGCATTGTCCGGGAGCCCGTAGATGAAAGATTCGGCGCGGCCACGGATGCGGGCCGAGTAGCCGTCGGGACCGTGGGCCAGCTCCAAAACAACCTGGGCGGGAGGGGGCGGCGGGTTGGCCGGAGCGGCGGCGGTCGCAGCCGGTGCGACGGGCGGGGCCAGGCTGAGGGTGACGACACGCAGCGGATAGCTGAACCCGAGAGTTTCGGTTTCGGCAGAAGTGGGGGCATTGATAAAGCGCGTGGCGGCAAGGTGCGCCAGGTCCTGCAGGAGCCTTCCGACCCGTTCACGGTCGGCGGTGAGCGGGTTGCTGCCGGCGGCAATTTGCCAGGACTCGGCACGGTCGCCAGCCGCTTCGAGGTGGCGGATGGTCAGATCGGGCTGGTTGGGGGCGGTGATTTTGACCGAGATCACCGCATCCCGGGCCGGGTCAAAATCGAGGATGAGCTTTTCCCGGAGGGTTTCCTGCGCCTTGCCCAAGGTGTCCAGCAGCCGGTCGGGAAAGGCGACGGCAAAAATCTGTTCGCGGTCGTCCAGCCTGGCGTAGCGGAGCGTCGATCCCCTGGCCGCCGCCGTACCCGGCGGGGGCGGGGTGACCGGCAGGCCGAGGTAAAGTGTTTCGTGGCGCTTGTTCCCTTCAACTTTGATGGTGATCGGCTGCCCCAGTCCGGTGACGGCTTCGGAGGTCTCGCGCACCCGGGGGAAAAAGCCCGTTTCCGCCTGCAGCGCATTGAGCTCACCGATCACCTTTTCGGTCTCGGACTTGCTGGCCCGGGCGTCATGGGGCGATTCAAAGGCCCAGGCCTGGCCGAGGCCGTTGCGGGCCAGGCTCACCGGCGGGGCATTATCCGTGGGGAATTGCAGGTTGAGGGCGCGCACTTCGTCGACGGTGATGCTGAACAGCCGGAGCGAGCGCAGCTGGTCGAGGCCCAGCTGCAGGCTCTCGGCCAGGTTGCGGCCCACGACATGGATCTGCGTCCCGTCGGGAGAAAGCAAATACAGGCTTTTCGTGTCCGGGGTCGGGGCGCCAATTTTCAGCACAAAGGTGGCGGGCGTGGCTCCGCCGGACACAAGCGTCAGGGTGAGCAGGGGTTTCTCCAGGCCGTAATCGGCCAGGGTGCGTCCGCCTTTGCGGATGTCCTCGACCGTGAAGGCGGCGTCATGGCGGAGAAACTTGAGGTCGTTGAGGATGCGGGCGATGGCATTGGGGTTGGCGGGCCAGTTCTCCGGCTGGGTGATCAGCCAGGCCTCGCCCTTGCGTTCCAGGCGGGTGGCCGGATGCAGGCCGTCGGAGAGTTCGAGGGACTGGATGTCGGTGGCTTCAGGCGGCAGCACGAGGTCACGCGTGGCGGCGGTGGCGGCCTCGATGCGCCACTCGTTGCGGGCGTGGAAAATCCAGAAGAACAGCGCGACGTTCAGGAAGACGAGAACGAGGGTGACTTTGGTGCGCATGGGAAGGAAGTGGCTGGGGGCGAAAAGGGGGAAAGGGCTGTTCCGGTCAGCGCCGGCGATACCACCAGACGGCGAGTCCGAGGAGGGCGGCGGCCCCGGGCAGGGCGAAGAGGAGCCCGCCCCGCAGGCGTTGCATCTCCCTTTCGGAAAGGACGAGCTGGAGGTTTTCGACCGGACGGGCCGGGACGCTGCCGAGGGCCAGGGCCCGGTTCACCATCCAGTTGATGGCGTCGCTGATGCACTGCAGGTTGCCCGCGGCCTCCAGGCTGCTGTTGCCCACCCAGTCGGCGCCGCCAAAGACCAGGAGCCGGCCGCTCGGCACACTGAAAGGAAGACCGCTCTGCCGATGTCGTTCGGCGGCGGCGGCCGTGGTGAGTCCGTCCCGCAACTGCAAATCGCCCGGCAAGGGCCTGGTTTGGTCTGTCGTCTCGTAGTGCAGTTTGCCAAAGGCGGTCCGGGAGGGGGTGCCGAGCAGGGTGGTAATGACCAGGCCAGGATCGGGCTCGTGGGTGAGGTCGGCGCGTACAATCCGGGTGCGGCCCCACACCACCGGCATCTTGCTTTCGGCGAGGGCGCTGACGACAGGATGACCGGACTTGGTCGGGAGCAGAATGAGATCGCCCGTCGGGGTCTTTTCGTCGGCGTTGCTGTCACAGATCAGCACATTGTCCGCGCGGATGCCCCAATCATCGCTGATCAGACTGTCCAGCCCGAGGTCGGTGTTGGGGCTGACGGGCTCAAGCATGAGGATGAGCCGCCCGGCCTGGTCGCGCAGATA
>CAIXIZ010000237.1 GCA_903919625.1 uncultured Verrucomicrobiota bacterium | reverse complement strand
GGACATCGCGCTCACCGGCGGGAACTGAGCCGCCTCCGGCCCGCCGGAGGTTGTCCCCTCTCCGGCATTCGCCTTTTCTGCTTCAGCCGATGCCCAGAATTTTTGTCCGCCTTCGCAATGCCGGCCGCTTTTCCCCGGCGGATGGGCGGGGCGTGGCGGCTTGCCCGCCGCTGCCAGCTCCTGGCCTCTGGCTGCTGGCCTCCGGCTTGTTCCTCGCCGGCTGTGTCGTCGTTCCGCCCGCGCCAATGGTTCCGCTTACCGGTGATCCTGTCGTGGATGGCAACGCCTTCCTGACGGTCGCCCCGCCCCGCGACCGCGTCCTGTGGGAATACCGGATCGCCGCCGCCGCTTTGCGGCGCGGCCAGTTCGACGAGGCGCAGGCGAAACTCGATGCGGCGCATCTCTCTGCCGCCGGGGCGCTCGCCAGTTCAGGGACAGCCACCGAGGCGGCGGTGGCCCGCGGGACGTTTCATGAGGAATCCGAAAAACCCTACATCGGCGAGCCCTACGAGCGCGTGATGGCGGACTTTTACCGCGCCATCCTCTACTGGCGCAGCGGCGAGCCGGACAACGCCCGCGCCCTCTGCCGCGATGGCGAGCTGACCGACAGCGACACCGTCGACAAAAAATATTCCGGCGACTGGGTGATCCCCGACTGGCTGGATGGCTTTGCCACGGCCAAACTCGGGGGCGACGGCGCCGCTGCCCTCGCCCGCGCCCGGAAGAATTCCGGCCACCCGCTGCCCGATTACGACCCGGGGGCCAATGTCCTGGTCTTGGTCGAATATGGCCGCGGCCCGCGGAAAATCGCCGCCGGCGAATATGGCGAGCAGCTCAAATTCCTGATCGAGCCTTCACGCACCGTCAACGCCCACCTGACGGTTGCCGGCCAGACGGTTGTCCTGCCGCCCTGGGATGATGTGGACTACCAGGCCAGCACCCGCGGCGGCCGGGTGATGGACTACATTCTGGGCAACAAGGCCGTGTTTAAAAAGACGGCCGACACCGTGGGCAACGTCGCGCTGGCCGGTGCGGCGGTGGCCGCCGGGAGCGCCACCAAGACGACGCGTCGGGTTGTCACCGATGCCAACGGGCATCAGCATGTCGTCACCAGCACGACCACCGATCAGGGCGCCGAAAACGCCGCGCTCGGCCTGGCTGCCTTTGGGCTGCTGACCAAGGCGGTGAGCGCCGCCACCGCGCCTGTCGCCGATACGCGCACCTGGGACAATCTCCCGCAATACCTCAGTCTCGCCACCCTGCGTCTCCCGCCCGGTGACCATGTCGCCACGCTCACCTTTTTTAACTCCGCCGGCCAGCCCCTGCCGTCAGCGCAGACATTTACGATCAGCGTGCCCATGGCAGACAGCCTGAATGCGGTCAGCACCTCCGCCCCGCGCGACACGGTTGTCTTCCGTAGTGAGTTGACGAACTGAGCTGCAAGCTTTCGCCTGGATGTGGGCGGGGTGGCTATAATCATTTTGCTTACGATCAGCCACGCAGACCAAACCCTCCCAAACAGCCGCCCATTTTGGGGCCAAAGATTTACCTTGCGTTTGTCCCTGAACCGGCGCCTGTTGCTCCCCGTTATCGTCAGAGCTACGTTAGGTGACAGGAACTGGTGGGTCGTCAGTGGGAGTTTCCCATGATGATTTGAAACCCGACAATCGGGAACGGACTGGCAGCATACGCAATCCAGACGAATCATCACACATCATGAGCAATTCCAAACTATACGTTGGAAACATGTCCTTCAACACGACTGAGTCCGAGCTGCGCTCGGCCTTCGAGCAGTTCGGTTCCGTGACCGACGTTTACGTCGCCATGGACAAAATGACCGGCCGCCCCCGCGGCTTTGCCTTCATCACCATGGGCACCGCGGAAGAGGCGAAAGCCGCGACCGACAAACTGAACGGCACCGATCTCGGCGGCCGTGCCCTGACCGTCAACGAAGCCCGTCCGAAGGGCGAAGGCGGCGGTGG
>CAIXIZ010000236.1 GCA_903919625.1 uncultured Verrucomicrobiota bacterium | reverse complement strand
CGCCCTCCGATCCGATCCGGGCGTCGGCCAGCGACGCCCCTACCCCAACCAAGCCGAAGCCAGCTTCGGGGAATCAGACCCAATGGGATTCAAAATCCCATCCCCGTCCCCAGACCAGTCTCGCGCCATACCCCACCAGCCCACAGCAGCCCCACCGCTCCGCTGGCCGCGATCACCGCGATCAGGTTCACCTTGAAACGCTGCAATGCGATGAACGCCGCGACCGCCAGTCCGGCGGCGAACCAGTCCACCGCCCCGCCGGCATCCGGACGCAGCGTGTGCAGGCCGAACCACACCGCGAGGTTGAGCACCACGCCGACCACCGCCGCCGTCACGGCGCCGAGCGCGGCGTTGAGCAGCCGCACCCGGCGCAGCCGCTCCAAGTGCGGCGCGCCGAGGAAAATCCACAGAAAGCACGGCACAAACGTCGTCCAGGTCGTCATCGCCGCGCCGAGCGTCGCGGCGAGCAGCCGCGGCAGCGCACCCGGCTGGTGCCAGCCGCCCAGGAAGCCCACAAATTGCAGCACCATGATGAGCGGGCCGGGGGTGGTCTCGGCCAGCCCGAGCCCGTCGAGCATTTGCGGCGCACTCAGCCAGTGATGGACATCCACGGCCTGCTGGCCGACATACGGCAGCACCGCATAGGCGCCGCCAAACGTCACCAGCGCCGCCTTGCTGAAAAATATCCCCTCCCGCGCCAGCACGCCGTCCCAGCCCTGCCCGCAACCGGCCAGCACCGTCGGCAAAACCCACAGCGCACCGCAGACCCCGGTCACCTTTGCCGAATAGACCAAGGTGGAGCGCGTTGTCCCCAACGCGCTTTCCCGCCCCTCGATTCCGTCCCGCGTCGTATTTCCCGCCACCGCCACTTTTGCCCCAAATTGATCCGGCCAGAATCTGCCGCCGAGAAACCCCACACCCGCCGCCGCCGCGATGATGAGCGGAAACGGCGTGTGGAGAAAAAAGATCAGGACGAAGGCCGCCGCCGCGATGCCCCAGCCCCATCCGTTCCGCAGCGCCTTTTTCCCAATCCGCAGCACCGCCGCTGCGACCACCGCCATGACCGCCGGTTTTAGCCCATAAAAAATTCCGGCGATGGCCGGCACCGCGCCCCAGGTCACATAGACATAGCTCAGCCCCCACAGCAGCACCGCGGACGGCAGCACGAACAGCACCCCGGCCGCAATGCCCCCGCGGATCCCATGCAGCCGCCAGCCGCAATAGATCGCGAGTTGCTGGGCCTCCGGACCGGGCAGCAGCATGCAGTAGTTGAGCGCGTGGAGCAGCCGGTCCTGGTCGATCCAGCGTTTTTTCTCGACCAATTCATGCTGCATGATCGCGATCTGCCCGGTCGGTCCGCCGAAGCTGATGCACCCGAGCTTCAGCCAGAAGCGCAGCGCCTCGCGAAAGGTGGGAGTGGCCGTCATCGTGCCAAGCTTCACGGCCGGCTCAGATTGGCGCAAAGCAAATACGGGAGATGCCCCGGCAGCCTGCCTGCATCGCGGTACAGCCGGGCCAAGTCCGCCCCCTGTTCCCCGGCCAATCCCGCACCGTTGCGCCCAACGTATCCGTGTTCATCCGTACTATCCGTGGTTAAATTTCCTGCGTCCGGCTGAGTCTGCGGCAAGGCGTCCGCCGCGCAAATCCGGCTTCGCTTGACCCGCACAGTCTGCTTGACTGGGCGTTTCTCCATGGCCCGCATTCTCATCGCCACCATCGGCTCGCTCGGCGACCTGCACCCGGCGCTGGCGCTGGCCCTGGAGCTGCGGCGGCGCGGGCATCGGGCGGAGATCGCCACCTCGGAGTTTTACCGGGAGAAAATCACCGCGCTCGGCCTCCCCTTTCACCCGCTGCCGCCGGACATCTCCCTCGGCGATGGCGAACTGATCCGCCAGATCATGGATGGCCGCCGCGCGTCGGCCTATCTGCTGCGCGACCTGATGTTTCCCGCCGTGACGGCGATGTATCCCGCGCTCGCCACCGCCGCCGCCGGGGCCGACCTGCTGGTGAGCAGTGAAATCGTCTATGCCGCGCCGGTGCTGGCGGAGAAAACCGGGCTGCCCTGGGTGTCGTTCACGCTCGCCCCGCTCTCGCTGTTTTCGGTCCATGATCCGTCGCTCCTGCCCGGCCCGCCGGGCACCCACTGGCTGCAGCGCCGCGGTCTCGGCGCCAACCGCTTCCTGCGGCTGGGTGCGAAGCTCACGACCTGGCGGTGGTGGCGGCCAGTGCGCCGGTTGCGCCGCTCCCTCGGCCTGCCACCGGGCCGCAGCCCGCTGCTCGAGGGGAAATATTCTCCCCGCCTCGATCTCGCGATGTTTTCCCCCGCGCTTCAGCCGCCGCAACCGGACTGGCCGGCCCAGACGGTCCAGACGGGATTTCCGTTTTATGAGGAAAATGCCGCCGCACCGGCGCTCCCCGCGGTGGTGGAACAGTTTTTTGCCGCCGGCGCACCGCCCATCGTGTTTACCCTCGGGTCGGCCGCAGTGTATGCGGCGGACAATTTTTACGTCGAAAGCGCCCGGGCCGCGCAACTGCTCGGCCGCCGCGCCCTGCTGCTGTTGGGACAGAATCCGCCGCCGCCGGACCTGCCGCCGACGGTGCTCGCCTGGGACTACCTGCCCTATGCCCAGATTTTCGCGCGGGCCGCAGTAATCGTGCACCAGGGCGGCGTGGGCACGACGGCACAGGCGCTGCGGGCCGGCCGGCCGATGCTCGTGGTCCCATTCGCCCATGATCAGCCGGACAACGCTGCCCGGGTCATCCGCCTGGGCGTGGCGCGTTCGCTGTCGCGTTCACGCTATCGGGCCAAACGGGTGGCGGTTGAGCTTGCCGCGCTGCTGGACGATCCTGCAGTCCAATCGCGTGCCGCCGCCCTGGGTGAACGCATTCGTGCCGAACACGGGGTGGCCGCCGCCTGTGACGAATTGGAAAAAGTGTTGCGACCGGCGTAGCCGGACCGACGTCTGCATTACAGCTTGCCCAATCTGGCCAGTCCCACCACGAGCAGCAATAGTCCCAGGATCGTCAGCGCCGGCACACCCCAATTGATGAGGGTGATGCGGCGCCGGGCCATTTCAGGCGTGATTTTTTTGTCCTTGGCGTCCTCTTCCGCATCCGAGCAATAGGCCGTCAGCCGCCAGCGCAACCAAGTGCCGGCGGCGACCATCAATGCGGCGCTGAGCGCCAAAAGCTCATGTTTGTCCATCAGAGGGGAGGATGACCGCGGAATCGTTTCGAATTCGTCACAAAACTCCACCCTTATTTTCAATCTCCTTGGGTCTGATTCCCCGAAGCTGGCTTCTGCTTGGTTGGGGTCGGTGTAGGGGCGTCGCTTGACGACGCCCGGATCGGAGGGCGGCGCCCAGCACCGCCCCTGGTTGCGATGCGTGCAACCAGGTGGAACCGGTTGTCTCCAACCGGTTCAGCACGTTGGGGACAACGCGCTCCACCTTGCGAACTGCAATGTAGCCGGGGTCGCCGACCCCGGATCCGGCCTCAGCGAGGCCGGGCTTGCCCTCGCGAATAAATCCCTAGACTGGGCGTCACATGCACACCCGCACTTTTGGCCCCACGGGCCGTTCCTTTGGCGAAATCGGTCTTGGCACCTGGCAGCTCGGCGGCGACTGGGGCGACGTCACGGAGGACGCCGCGCTCGCCACGTTGCACGCCGCCTACGATGGCGGAGTCACGTTTTTTGACACGGCCGATGTCTATGGCGGGGGCCGCAGCGAGACCATCATCGGACGTTTCCTGCGCGAGACCCCCGCCGCGCGTGGGAAGATTTTCGTGGCGACCAAGCTCGGCCGCATGAACTGGCCCAATGGCTTCACCCGCAACCAGATTCGCGGCTTCACCGAGGCGTCCCTCCGCCGCCTCGGGGTGGAGACCCTCGACCTGACGCAGACGCACTGCATCCCGCCCGATGTGCTCCGGCGCGGCGAAGTTTTCGGCTGGCTCGAGGAGCTGAAACGCGAGGGGAAGGTGCGCTTTTACGGGGCGAGCGTCGAATCGATGGACGAGGCGAAGTTCTGTGTGGAGCACGGCGGCTGCGCGTCACTCCAGATTATCTTTAATATTTTTCGGCAGAAGCCGATCCACGAACTCTTCGCCGCCGCGCGCGCGAAACGCATCGCGCTCATCATTCGCCTGCCGCTGGCCAGCGGGCTGCTGGGCGGGAAAATGACGAAACAGACGACCTTTGCCGCCAGCGACCACCGCACCTACAATTGCGACGGCCAAAAGTTCAACGTGGGTGAGACGTTTGCCGGGTTGCCGTTTGCGAAAGGGGTGGAGCTGGCCGACGCGCTCAAGCCGTTGGTCCCCGCCGGCTGGACGATGGCGGATTTTGCGCTGCGCTGGTGTCTCGATTTCGACGCGGTGAGCGTGCTCATCCCCGGTGCGAAAAGCCCGGACCAGGCGCGGGCCAACCTCCGTGCCGCGACGTTGCCGCCGCTCAGCGCGGAATCCCACGTCAAGCTGGCGTCATTTTACGAGCGCGCGGTGGCGGCGCATATTCGCGGGCCGTATTGAATGCCAGGATGAAAGTCGGGCGCGATATCAAGTGCTGAATTTTTGGAGCGCTAAAGTCCTTATGTCGCACTCCACCAGGCCTGCCCAAAGCCGGGAGCTTCAATCCCATTGGGTCTGATTCCCCGAAGCTGGGCTTCGGCTTGGTTGGAGTAGGGGCGTTGCTGGACGACGCCCGGATCGGAGCTTGGCTTGGCCCCAAATCAGCCGTCATAGACGGTGGAGCGATGCGCGACGCGGACAATGAGGATGTGCAGTTCGCGGTCCCGAATCTGGCAGATGATGCGGTAATGGCCGGGCCACCTCCCACGCGATAAACTTGATCTTCATGCTGGAGTCGGGCACTTTGCCTCCATGACCATGGCGCACGACAGGATTGAGGCGGTGACTGCCACGCGCCGCCCAGGCTATCGGTGGTTTTGGTTCGGAGCCACCGTCGGGGTTGTTGCGGTGGTGCTTTTGGCCGGTGTAAATCGCGAAGACATCTCCGGGTTGCTGGCTTACGGGGGAGAGGGAACGCTGACGACCGACAGAGCTTTTCCCAATGGAACCAGCGTTTTGATCTGCGTGGCGCTCCCGTTACTTTATGCCCTGATGCTCGCGGCCATTTTCAATGGTTTGAGATATTGCCAGAAAGATATCGAGGTGTCCGGCTCCAAGGTCGGCTGGATGGCCTCAGGATGGCTCTATCTGGCGTTGCTTAGAATTATGCCGGATGCCGTGGCCACCGTACCGTTCGCCGGGCTGTTGGTAACCGCAGCCATCTGAATTAATCGTGGTTTCATTGAAGGACGGCAAGACGATCGCAATTCGCTGTGACAGTGAACATGAAATCTCTGACGAAATAGCCAAAACAGGTTTTGGCCTTGGATATTACTATATTGCGGGTGCACTGAATAATGAATAAACCGGCTTACATCGTTGAAGGCGACATGGAGCAAATGTTTATTCAAAACATCTGTTTTGGCGCTCCCGTAAAAAAAATTAACTGTAATGGTGACAATACGAGTATTGAAGCTATCGCCAGTCGAGTTGGATCACTAGAGCATATTAAATAATACTATAGCCACAAGCGGCAAACCAGCCGAGGGCATCCTGGGCGCTGACGCGTTGCAGGGCCGCGGCGATGGCCTGCTGCAATTCCTCCGCGGAGCGGGCCTCGGCAGCCCGCAGGAGAGCCT
>CAIXIZ010000235.1 GCA_903919625.1 uncultured Verrucomicrobiota bacterium | reverse complement strand
TCAATGCCGACGAGTCCGAGCCCGGCACCTTCAAGGACCGCTACATCATGCATCAGGATCCGCACCAGCTGATCGAGGGCACGATGATCTCGTGTTTTGCCAACAATGTGAAGCTGGCCTACATTTACATCCGCGGGGAGATGCCCCATGGGGCGCGCATTCTGGAGCAGGCGATTGCCGAGGCGCGGGCGGCGGGCTTCGTGGGGCAGAACATCTGCGGCACAAACTATTCGTGCGACATCTTCGTCCACCGGGGCGCGGGCGCCTACATCTGCGGCGAGGAGACCGGCCTGATCGAGTCGCTCGAGGGCAAGCGGGCCAACCCGCGCATCAAGCCGCCGTATTTTCCGGCCGTGCTCGGCCTCTACCAGTGCCCGACGATCGTCAACAACGTCGAGACGCTCTGCCATGTGAAGTACATCGTGGAGTTTGGCGGCACCGAATACGCCAAGATCGGCACGCCGGGCAACACCGGCACCCGCATCTATTGTGTGAGCGGCCATGTCCAGCGGCCCGGGTACTATGAGTTCGAGTGCGGTAAGATCACCCTGGGGCAGTTGCTCAACGACGTGTGCGGGGGGCCATTGCCCGGCCGGACATTCAAGGCGGTGATTCCCGGCGGCTCGTCGGCCAAGATCCTGCGCTTTGGCGAGCGCTACAAGGGCAAGCGCAAGGTGGGGGCCGACTTGGTGGACTATGACTGGGGGGTCGAGGATGTCCCGATGGACTTTGATTCCCTCGGCATGATCGGCACGATGGGCGGTTCGGGCGGGGTGATTGTGATGGACGACACCGTCAACATGGTCGAGGCGCTCGCCAACATCAACGCGTTCTACTCCCACGAAAGCTGCGGCCAATGCACGCCCTGCCGCGAGGGTTCGCTGTGGATGAAAAAAATCACCACGCGCATGGTGCATGGCCAGGCGCGGGCCGAGGACGCCGCCCTGCTCAAGAGCGTCGCCGACCAGATCCCGGGGCGGACAATCTGTGCCTTCGGCGAAGCCTGTTCGTGGCCCACCCAGAGCTTCCTCGCGAAGTTTGGCGACGAGTTCAGCCTTTATTCCGAGACCAAGAAAAACCCCCGGCCCGCCGGGGCGCCGTCGCTCGTCTGACTTTTCCCGCAATGATCCAGCCCGCCAAACCCGCCGACCTCGTCACCGTCAACATTGACGGCAAGGACATTGCCGTCCCGAAGGGCACGAACGTGATCGAGGCGGCGCGCCTCGTCGGCGTGGACGTGCCGCACTATTGCTACCACCCCAAGCTCACGGTCGTGGGCAACTGCCGCATGTGTCTGATCGAGATGGGCCTGCCCGCCGTCGATCCGGCCACGAAGACCCCGATCCTCGATCCGGCCACCGGCAAGCCGAAGATCAACTGGATGCCGCGCCCCCAGATCGGCTGCGGCACCAATGCCTCGCCCGGCCTCCACATCCGCACGACTTCCCCCTTGGTGAAGGACTGCCGCGAAGGCGTGATGGAGTTTCTCCTCATCAACCATCCGCTGGACTGCCCGATCTGCGACCAGGCGGGCGAATGCAAGCTGCAGGAGCAGTCGACCGGCTACGGCCGCGGCTATTCGCGCTTCATTGAACAGAAGAACGTGAAACCCAAGCGCACCCAGCTCGGGCCGCGCGTCACGCTCGACGACGAGCGCTGCATCCTCTGCTCGCGCTGCATCCGCTTCACCAAGGAAATCGCGAAGGACGATGTGCTGGGCTTCATTGACCGCGGCAGCCACTCGACGCTCACCTGCCATCCGGGCAAAAGGCTGGAGAACAATTATTCGCTCAACACCGTGGACATCTGTCCCGTGGGCGCGCTCACCAGCACGGATTTCCGTTTCAAGATGCGGGTCTGGTTCCTCAAGCAGACGAACAGCATCGACCCCGAGTCCTCGGTCGGCGCCAACACGGTGGTCTGGTCGCGCGAGGGCACCATCTACCGCATCACCCCGCGCCGCAACGACGAGGTCAATGACACCTGGATGGCCGACAGCGGCCGGGAGCTGTTCAAGGCCGTCCGCGCGCCCGACCGGCTCACCGCGATCAAGGTCCATGGCGCCGACAGCGCCCTCGAGATCGCCCTCAATGCCGCGGCAAAACTCTGCCAGGATGGCGGCGTGGCTGTCGTGGGCTCCGGCCGGAGTACCGTGGAAGAGCAATTTCTCACCAAGCGGCTTGCCGCGACGCTCCAGGCCCCGGTTTATCTCGTCAGCCGGGTGGGGAAAGGCGACGGGCTCCTCGTCTCCGCCGATCGCAACCCCAACATCCGCGGCGCGCTCGTCACCGGACTGATCGCGTCGCTGCCGGAGGTTGGCAAAGAAGGCGCCGCGGCCCCGATCCGGATCGGCGGACTCACCCTGCCGAGCGGCTGTCCCTTTCCCGTCGGCAATGGCACGGCGCCGCTGGCGGAGCTCGCGGCCGCCATCGCCGCCGGTACTGTCAAAACCGTCATCTCCCTCGGGGAAGACCTCGTCATCGCGAACCTCACCGCGGCGTTGCTCACCAAAGTTTCCGTCATCTACCTCGGCACCCAGGCCAACGCCACCAGCGCGGCCGCGAAAGTCGTCCTGCCGACACTGACGGTGTTTGAGAAGAGCGGCACGTTGGTGAACCAGCAGTTCCGCATCCAGAAATTTGCCAAGGCGGTGCCGGCGGCGGGCGGGGCGTTCGACGATCTGATGGTCCTGGCAAAGCTGATCGCCGCCGTGGGCGGACCGGCGCTGCCGTCCGACCTCACCGCCCTGTGGAAAACCATCGCCGCCGAAGTGCCGACGCTGGCGACGATGACCTACGCGAACCTCCCCGACACCGGCCTGCTGCTCGACCCGACCCCCTGGGCCGGGCTGCCCTTCGTCGAGGGCGAGACCTTGCATTTCAAGCCCGCCGCCGCTGCGGTGGCGTCGCCGACCTGATCCGCCATGTTTGATTTTTATTTCAATTTTCCCCTCTGGTTCCGGCTGCCGCTGCAAGGTCTCGCAGTCATCCTGGTGCTGTTTCCGCTCGCCGCCGCGTGCTCCATGGCGGAACGGAAAATTTCGGCGTGGATCCAGGGTCGGCCCGGCCCGAACCGGACCATTGCGCCCATCCTCGCCTGGATCCCGGGCATGGGGGTGCTGCAACGGCTGGGAATCTTCCAGTTGGCGGCCGACGGTGGCAAATTCACCTTCAAGGAGGACGGGGTGCCCGGCCATGTGAACAAGTTTTATTTCATCCTCGCGCCCATCCTCGCGATGATCCCGGCGCTCACGACGGTCGCCGTGGTGCCGTTTGGCGCGTACCTCGATTCGGCCGGCAAGCTGGTCCCGATCATGCTCGCCAATGTGGACGTCGGCCTGCTGGCGGTGTTTGCCGTGTCCTCGCTCGGGGTCTACTCGGTGATCCTCGCGGGCTGGGCGTCCAATTCCAAGTATCCGTTTCTCGGCAGCGTGCGCGCCTCGGCGCAGCTGATCTCCTACGAGCTGTCAATGACGCTCTCGGTGCTGCCGGTATTCCTCCTGGTCAACGCCCCGGGCGGGCACGGGACGCTCAGCCTGGTGGATGTGGTGGCGATGCAGAGCGGCGGCTGGCATGGCTTCACGGCCCAAAGCTGGCACGGCCTGTGGGGCGTGTGCTACCTGCCGCTTTCGGCTTTCATCTTTCTCGTCGCGCTGTTTGCCGAGACAAACCGCCAGCCGTTTGACATGCCGGAGTCGGAGGCCGACCTCGTGGGCGGGTTTCACACCGAGTACGGCGCGTTCAAATGGTCGCTGTTTTTCGTGGCGGAGTACTGCCACATGATTGTCGGGTCGGGCATTTTCTGCCTGCTCTTCCTCGGGGGCTGGAACCTGCTCCCGTGGCTGCCCCTGGCGAAGCTCGCCGGGCTCCTCGGAATCGCGGCCAGCCCGCTGCTGACGGGGGGGCTGGGCATCGTGATCTTCCTCGGCAAGGTGGCGGCATTTATCTTTTTCTTCATGTGGGTGCGCTGGACGCTGCCGCGCTTCCGCTACGACCAGGTGATGAAAATCGGCTGGCAGCGCCTCCTGCCGCTGGCCATCGCCAACCTGATCTTCTACCTGCTGGCCATCGCCCTCACCCAAAAATGAATTTTAAGCGCCCAGACGTCAGGCGGCGAAACCGCCAATCCACCGCCCTGATCCCCCGGCTCATCGCTGCTGGCCCGGCCTTGGCGCCTCCGCGCCTTGGCGCTTAATCCGAATCCTTTTCCCATGGCTGTCATCCAAGTCTCCCGCAAGCCGCTCACCTTCGCCGAGCGCACCTATCTCCCGCAAATCGTGGGCGGCCTGAAGACCACGCTCAAACACTTCTTCGCGCCCAACGACACGATGGAATATCCCGAGCAGCGGCCGGCCATCCCGCCCGGCTACCGCGGCGTGCCGACGTTGGTGTACGACCCGCATGGCCGGGAAAAATGCGTTTCCTGCCAGCTCTGCGAATTCGTCTGCCCGCCCAAGGCCATCCGCATCACGCCCGGCGCGATCAATCCCGACGATCCCACCGCGCATGTCGAGAAACGGCCGCAGGAGTTTGAGATCGACATGCTGCGCTGCATTTATTGCGGCCTGTGCCAGGAGGTCTGTCCCGAGGAGGCCATCTGGCTGCAAAACCAATATTCCACCACCGGCCTGTCCCGGGCCGAGATGGTGAACGACAAGCAAAAACTGTATGAACTCGGCGGCACACTCCCTGACGAACACTTCAAGTGGGACAAAAAGAAGGCCGCCGAAGGGGGCGGCCACGCCCATTAAAAACTGGGAAAGCAAAGGGCGGAAAGGCTGAAACCGCCGCCAGCCCATCCCGCGATCATTTCCCTCCCGCCCACCACCAGTCCCAACGCCCAATTCAACCATTCAGCCATTCAGACTGTCCCTTCCGGATGACCGACCTCCTCTTCAATCTTTTCGCCGTGTTCACGGTCGCCTGCGCGGCCGGGGTGGTGCTGTGCCGCAACACCGTGGCCTCCGCGCTGAGCCTGCTGTTGTGCCTCATCGGCGTGGCCGGGCTGTTTGCCCTGCTCAACGCCGTCCTCCTTGCGGTGCTGCTGGTGTTTGTTTACGCGGGCGCGGTCGTGGCGCTGTTCCTTTTCATCATAATGCTGCTCGATGTGCAGGGCGGCGAACGCCTGCCGTTCAAGGGCGCCACGCTGGCGTCCGGCGTGCTGGCCGTCGGGCTGCTCGCCACGGGCGTGCTTTCCCTCGCCACCCACGCGCGGCTGCCGGCCGTGGCGGCCGCCAGTCCGGCCGGCAGCACGCTCCGGGACTACGCCGAGCTGCTCTTCACGCAATATATGCTGCCGGTGCAGGTCGTCGGCTTCCTGCTGCTGGCCGCCATGCTCGGCGTCATCGTGCTCAGCAAAAAATTTGCCGGCCTGGAGGACATCAAATGATCCCGCTCACGCTCAACGCCTGCCTCGTGCTCAGCGCGGTGCTGTTTGCCCTCGGTTTCCTCGGCGTGCTCCTCCGCCGGAACACGCTGGTGATCTACATGTGCCTTGAGCTGATGCTGGTCGCCTCGACGCTCGCCCTCGTCGCCTTCTCGCATTTCAACGGCACGCTCGACGGCAATGTCTTCGTGTTTTTCATCCTCACCGTCGCCGCGGCCGAGGTGGCGGTCGGCCTCGCCATCATCGTCGCGCTCTTCCGCAAGCGGCACACGATCCAAGTCGACGAGTTGAACTCGTTGAAAAACTGACGCGCCGATGACCACGACGACCGTCACCTACATTCCCACGGTTCTCCTCGCGCCGCTCGTGGCCGCAGCCGTGATCGCGCTGTTCCTGCGCCGCAAGGGCACCGCCGCCGCCGCCGTCTCGCTGCTTGCCGCGGCTTATGTCGCCT
>CAIXIZ010000234.1 GCA_903919625.1 uncultured Verrucomicrobiota bacterium | reverse complement strand
GGTGTAGGGCGTGCCCTTGTCGGTCTGCAGGTAGCGGAGACCGCGGCGCAGGAGATCTTCGTTGACGAACGGATTGTGGATCAGTTCCGAGAGCATGAACACGCGCCGGCCGGGGTTTTCCGCCAGGGTCTCATAAGCGCGTTCAATGGCGTTTTTTACCCCGAGGCAGAAGCCGAAGTGGCTGGGGATCACGTAGAGCACCGCCCCGAAGTCGAGGGTGACCGGGGCGGCGGCGCTACGTTCATGCTGGCGGGCCAGGGCCTTGATGGCCGAGCAGAGCCGGGATTGGTAGAGCGCGGCCGAGGCCTCGTCCTGCGCGTAGATGGCGGTATTGCGTTCCTGTGCCGGCCGAAATTTGTAGATGAAATCGTTTTCGCCCAGATGCAGGTAAGGGATGTCGATGAGATGCGGTCCGAGCCGGGCCAGCACGGCGGTGAGCAAGGCATCGGAAGAGGCATGGGATTCAATTTTTTCGATGGCCCAAAATTCAATGGCCCCCCCGGACGTTCTGCTCCGGGTGACCGGCGACGTGGGAGCAGGGGGCGGACAGACCTGAGTGAAATAGACCAGCTGCTGCTGCCCGTCCGGGGTGGTGAAGCCAAACTGTTCCACCGGGGGAGTTGATACGGGGAAGAGTGTGGTCAGGGTGTGCTGCGTCACGGCCAGGTCGTCTCCGGCAAACGGCAGGGACAGGACTCCGCTCCCATGGGCGCGCACGGCGAGCCGGTTGCTGGGGTCAAAGGCCAGCACGATGGCACCGGACGGCTGGGCGATGGAGGAAGGGGCCGGCATGGGTTGGCGACGGGCATATTTTGCCAGGTGAAGCCTGTCGCCAACAAAATCAATTGCCCCGGGCAGTCCCTTGCAAGTTAGCTGGGATAGTGAATGTGAACAAGCCCATCCGCCCAGGACTGACGTTGGCCGTGCTGACCGGGTTGAACTTGTTCAACTACCTGGACCGTTACGTGCTCTCGGCGGTGCTCGACCCCATCAAGCGCGAATTTGGGCTGACGGACGGACAGGCCGGAAGGGTGGCCACGGTGTTCATGTTCGGCTATTTTGTCACCTCACCGGTGTTTGGCTGGCTGGGCGACCGCGCGCCGCGCCGTTGGCTCGTGGCGGCCGGGGTGTTTGTCTGGAGCCTGGGCACGGTGCTCACCGGCTGGGCCGCCGGTTTTGGCCTGCTGCTGCTGTTTCGGGTGTTGGTCGGGGTGGGGGAGGCGAGCTATGCGACCATCAGCCCGGCGTGGATTGCCGATCTCTATCCCCAGGCCAAGCGCAACAACGCGCTCACCATCTTTTATGTCGCGATTCCGGTCGGCTCGGCCCTGGGGGTGTTGCTGGGCAGCCAGATCAGCGCGCATTGGGACTGGCGGCACGCGTTTTATTGGGCGGGCGGACCGGGACTGGGGCTTGCGCTGCTGGCGCTGTTTTTACGTGAACCGCCACGCGGTGCGATGGACAACCTTGCCGCGCCTGCCACCAAACCCTCCTGGCGTGATTACCGGGAACTGCTTAGGCGCCCGGCGTATCTGCTCGTGGTCGGCGGCTACGTGGCGTATACCTTTGGCCTCGGCGCGTTTGCCAACTGGGGGCCGACTTTTCTCACCCGCATGCATGGCGTCGAGCCCACCAAGGCCGGATTGTTTTTTGGTGGCACCCTGGTGGTGGCCGGCTTGCTGTCGACGTTCGTCGGCGGCTTCGCCGCCACCGCGTGGCAGCGGCACAACCATGCCGGCTATGCCTGGATGCTGGGGTTGAGTGTGCTCGCGGCTGTGCCGGTTTCGCTGGCGGCATTTCTGACCGGCAATTTGGTCTGGGCAATGGTGCTTCTAGCAATGGCGATGCTGCTGCTATTTCTTTCCACCGGACCCGTCAACACCCTGATTCTGGAAACCGCGCCGGCCAACATGCGGGCCGGGGCGGGGGCGTTGTCGATTTTCTCCATCCACCTTTTCGGCGACTTGTGGTCCACGGAAATTGTCGGACATCTCTCTGACGCTTTGGGCAACCTGCGGCGCGGCGTGATGATCCTGCCGGCGGCACTCGCCGTGTGTGCCGCGCTCTGGCTTTGGCTCGCCGTACGGACGCAGCGCGCCGGGCTTACTGCGGTTCGCAAAATAACGTGACAACCTTTGCCGCAGATTTCCGCTTCTCCCGAAGGGGACTACGCGAAGAACGCAGCCTGGCTTGGGAGAGCAGGGACGGATTGGGCGTCACCCTGCTTTGCAAGACGTGGCCGATGGGTCAGCCGGCTTCCGGCTCGTCGTCCCGGTCGTTCCAGGAGTCACCGGCAAACTCCGTGCCGAAAAAATCCTCTTCTTCCAGAATTGCCATGACCCCGCTGACCACCCGCGGGCGGTCTTTGGCGGCAAGTTGGGGATAGTCGGCCGCAATCAATCCGGCGATGGCGGCGCGGGCTTCTTTGCGGTCGGACTTTTCAACGAGAAAGTCGTCTGCGCGATTGGCGATGTCATCGATGATGGAGTCGAGGTCCATAAAGGAAAAGGTGGCCGGATACCCAGAACGGAGGCCAAAAATCGCCGATGGTCAAGCCGGAGCTGCGGGTGGGCAGGCACGATTTGGCCGCGGATTCTGCACCGCCCGAAACCGGGCGGGCGCCCCGGCTACAACTTCAAGACATCCACCAATTTGGCGGCATCTTTGCCGCCGCCCATGGCGAAGTCGGGCTTGCCGCCGCCTTTGCCGCCGAGCTGCACACTGAGCGCCTGGACAATTTTGCCCGCGGCCTGGCCGGCCTTGATGGCGGCCGGTGAGCAAAAGACGGCGAGGCTGGTTTTCTCGCCGAAGGCGGCCCCAAGCTGGACCACCCCTTCGCCGAGCCTGGCGAGGATTTGCGGACCGAGCTCTCGCAAGGTTTCGGGCGTCTCCACCGGCACGACCGCTGACACAAATTTGAGGCCGTCGCGCACGGTGGCCTGGGCCGCGAGCTCTTCCGCGAGGGCGGTGAGGGCTTTTTGCTGGAAAGCGCGCAGTTGCTTTTCGGTTTCCTTTTGCGAGGCGAGCAGGGCTTCGAGCTTGGCGGCGACGTCGTGCGGACCGGCGTTGAGCCGGGCGCTGACTGCGGCCAGGGCGGCCTCGCGGTGGGCGACGAAGTCGAGCGCCGGCTGGCCGGCCACGGCCTCGATGCGGCGGGTGCCCGCGGCGATGGCCATTTCGGCGACAATCTTGATGACGCCGATCTCGCCCGTCGTGGTGACGTGCGTGCCGCCGCAGAGCTCGCGGCTGTAGCCGCCGATGTCCACGACGCGAACAATCTTGCCGTATTTGTCGCCGAAGAAGGCGAGGGTGCCCTCGGGCTTTTTGTCGAACTCAGTCTCGTAGGTCTCGACCTTGGCGTTGTCGATGACGTGGCCGTTGACGAGCTGCTCGATCTCGAGGAGCTGCGCGTGGGTGACGGC
>CAIXIZ010000233.1 GCA_903919625.1 uncultured Verrucomicrobiota bacterium | reverse complement strand
TTTTGACCGCGCCACCCGCCAGGAAAACCTGAAAAATGCCTTTGCAATCGCCCGTGGGGCGGCCCCAAATCCGGCTTTGCACCATGTTCTCGTCGATGATGTCTTCACCACCGGCTCCACGCTCAACTCCTGCGCGCGCGTGCTCCGGCGCGCCGGCTGCCTAAACCTCGATGTGGTCACCTTTGGCCACGGCTGAACCGTCATTCCTCCCATGCATTTTGACAAACCCTCCTACAAAGTCGTCCGCCGCCACAAAAAAAAGGACATCCCGCAGGGCACCTATACCAAGGATCCGGTCACCGGTGACCCCGTCTTTACCAAAGAGATCGAGGACAACCAAATGGTGGTGCCCAAGAGCGGCCACCATTTTCCGATCGGCGCTCGCGAGCGCATTGCGAAGCTGTGTGACGAGGGCTCGTTCACCGAGACCGATCTTGGGGTGCGTTCCGCCGATCCGCTGAAATTTACCGATTCCGCCCCCTATCCGACCCGGATCAAAAAATACGAGAAGGAGAGCGGCCTCCCGGAGGCGGTCATCACGGGCACGGGCAAGATTCATGGCATCGATGTCTCGCTGGCGGTGATGGATTTCCGGTTCTGCGGAGGCACTCTGGGCTCCGCCGCGGGGGAAAAAATCACCCGGGCCAGTGAAACGGCCCTCGCGCGCACGACGCCCTGCATCATTTTCTGCACTTCGGGCGGCGCCCGCATGCAGGAAGGCATCCTGTCGCTGATGCAGATGGCCAAGACCAGCGCGGCGTTGCGGCGGCTGGCGGACGCCGGGCTGCCCTACATCTCGGTGCTCACGCATCCGACGACCGGCGGGGTCTCGGCGAGTTATGCGACCCTGGGTGACATCATCCTGGCCGAGCCCGGCGCGCTGATTGGATTTGCCGGCCCGCGCGTGATCAAGGAGACCACCAAGCAGACGCTCCCGGCGGGTTTCCAAACCTCCGAATTTTTGCTGAAAAAGGGGCTGGTGGACCAGATTGTGAGCCGGCTGGAAATGCGCGACCGGCTGCGTGACCTGCTCACCGCGCTGCATCTGAAGAAAAAGCCCGCGGCGGCCTGACAAGGCGCCAGGTCCCAACCGCCAGCCTTCAACATTGAACCATCAACGGTCGAAGTCCGCCCTTTCGCCGGCTTGTGCCCACCGGAGCGGCCTGACCCCTGCCACCCTGGGCACATGAGGGACCATGCGCCCCACCTTGCCGTATGAGCGTTGAAAGTTCCCGGTTGGAGGAGGGACGTTCTCTCTCGGCCTACGCCGAGGTGCAGGACTACCTGTTTTCGCTGAAGGCGCGCGGGGTAAAATTTGGCATCGACCGGATGCGCGCCCTCGTCGCCGGGCTGGGGCATCCGGAGCAAACGGTCCCCTGCGTCCACCTGGCCGGCACCAATGGCAAGGGCTCCACCGCGGCCATGCTCGACGCCATCTTTCATGCCGCGGGGTGGCGCACCGGCCTGTACACTTCGCCGCATCTGGTCCGGCTCGGCGAGCGGGTGCAAGTTGGGCGAGTGCCCCTTACGGAGGCCGAGATCATTGCGTATACGCACGAACTGCGGCCGGTGGCGGAAGCGGTGGCGCGCGACACGCCGGAAGATCACCCGAGCTTTTTTGAGTTCATGACCGCAATGGCGCTGTTCCAGTTTGCGCGGAAGCACTGCGATATTGGCATCATCGAAACCGGGTTGGGCGGCCGACTCGATGCGACCAACATCGTGCAGCCGGAGGTCGCCGTCATCACGTCCATCGCGCTCGACCATTGCGACATGCTGGGGGACACCTTTGAACTCATCGCGGCGGAAAAGGCCGGCATCATCAAGCCCGGCCGCCCGGTGGTCATCGGCCGGCTACCCCCAGTGGCGGAAGCGGTCATCCGCCGGATCGCGGAGAGGCAGGGGGCTCCGGTGCATTCCGTGCGCGCCGAGTATGGGGAAGACATTGCGGCATACCCGAGCACGCATCTGGAGGGCGATTATCAGCGCTGGAATGCGGCGACGGCCACACTGGTCGCACGGTGTTTCGCCCCACGCTGGGGACTGACCCCTGCCGTGATCGCGCGCGGACTGCATGAGACGCT
>CAIXIZ010000232.1 GCA_903919625.1 uncultured Verrucomicrobiota bacterium | reverse complement strand
CGGGTCTGGGACGCACCGGGGGGGCGGGGGCGACCGCGGGGGGGGAGGCAGGGGCGGAGCGGTGGAGCGAAGCACAGCCGGGCAGCGCAATCAGGGCCAGACCGGCCGGCAGGACGGCCGCCCACCCGCGCTTTGCCCGGATGCTCATTTGGGCAGTTCGCCCGGATTTTTCTTGATGACACCGCGGGGCTTGGCGGCGAGCATCTGCTTGATGATGTTTTGCGCGTTATTGAACTGCTCGGCATCGAAGAAACCGTGCAGCTGGCGGATGCGGGTCGGATGACGCATTTTCCGCAGCGCCTTCGCCTCAATCTGGCGGATGCGCTCGCGGGTGACCTTGAACTGTTTTCCGACTTCCTCCAAGGTGCGGCTGTAGCCGTCCACCAGGCCAAAGCGCAGGGAAAGCACGCGGCGCTCGCGCTCGGTGAGCGAGTCGAGCACATCGATGATCTTTTCGCGCAGGAGCGAGTACGCGGTCATGTCGTAGGGGTTTTCGGCGGACTTGTCCTCGATGAAATCACCGAATGACGTGTCATCACCGTCGCCGACCGGCGACTGCAGGGAGATGGGCTGCTGCGCCATCTTCATGATCTGCTGGACGCGCTCCACGGGCAGGCGCATCTCATCGGCCACCTCCTCGGGGGTGGGGTCATGGCCGAACTCCTGCAACAGCTGTTTCTGCACCTGCATGACCTTGTTCAGCGTCTCGATCATGTGCACCGGGATGCGGATGGTGCGGGCCTGGTCGGCGATGGAACGCGTGATGGCCTGGCGGATCCACCAAGTCGCGTAGGTGGAAAACTTGTAGCCGCGCCGGTACTCAAATTTTTCGACGGCCTTCATCAGTCCCATGTTGCCCTCCTGGATGAGGTCGAGAAACGAGAGGCCGCGGTTGGTATATTTCTTGGCAATCGAGATGACGAGGCGGAGGTTGGCCTCCACCATCTCGGTTTTGGCCTGATGGGCCTCGCGGATGTGAACCTCGCACTGCTGGACGACGGCGATGAACTGGACCGGGCTGATCCGGTGGGCGGCCTCCAGGTGGCGGAGCCGGGTGTTGACCGTGCGCGGGTCCAGGGCGGCGTCCTTCTTGGTCTTGGGGTGTTTGGCCCGTTCCAGCTGGGAGTGGAGCCGGGCGATCTCGTCGAGCACGGGGCGCGTCTGCTCCAGCCATTCCTCGTAGATTTTGAGCTTGAAATGAAACTTGTGGAAAAATGCCTTCATCACGCTTTCGCGCTTGCGGTGCTTGGCCCCGACTTTCTTGCGTTCGGCGTCGGGGCGCGCCTTGAGCAGCTCGGCCCAGGACTCGGCGACCGTGGCCTCGGCCTTTTGCACCGCCTCGACCAGCTTGGGCAGCGACTTAAAGTAGGCGTCGCGGCTCTCGATTTTCTTGTCGATGACGAGGCGGTCGAAGCGTTCCTCACGGGTGAGCAGCTTCGCGCCGAGCGTGCCGATGTACTGGCCCACAATGGCGGCCTCGAACAGCGCGGTCTGGGCCTTCAGCTCGGCATTTTCGATGCGCTTGGATATCTCGACCTCCTGCTCGCGCGTCAGCAGCGGCACCTGGCCCATCTGCTTGAGATACATCCGGACCGGGTCGTCGAGAATGTCGTTGTTGGACGTGCGCGACTCCTCCTCTTCCGCCTCCTCCTGCCGGGCCTTGTAATCCTCAACCTGGTCCGGCTCGAGAATCTCGATTTCCAGATTCTGCAAAATGGAGATGACGTTGTCGAATTCCTCCTGGTTTTCGACCGACTCCGGCAAGGCCTCGTTGATGTCATCCCAGGTCAGGTAGCCCTGCTCCTTGGAAAGCCGGATCAGCAGGCGGATGCGCTCATTGACGCTGCCGGTGATCTCCGGGGCGCCACCGGCCGCAGGCACGGGGGCCACCTTGGCGAGTGCGGCCTCGACCGCTTCGGCTGAGACGGAAGGGGCGGCGGATGGTTTGGCGACGGGTTTGGCGGCTTTGCGCGGCATAAGGGAGTGACAGGCGTAAACAAACTCAGCCAGTAACGCGCAGCACAATGGGCGCGCGCAGCTGGCGTTGGATTTCAGTGCGTTGTTTCAGGAGGGAAATTGCGTCAACACTACTGTCCAGATGCGCTGCGGCAAGGGCAAGTTCTAATTGGCGCAGGCGGGGCTCCAGGGCCCGGGTCCGCAGCAGGCGGATTCCCTCGACAGCCACCTTGGCCGGGTCGTCCAAAGTGGGGGTCGCAAACAGGATGGTTGCGACCAGCGCGCGTTCGGCGTCGGTTTCGAGCAGGCGGTCGAGATGGTCGCGCCCGGGCCAGCCGTCACTTTCAAATTCGGCGAGAAAACGGTTGAGCAAGGCGCCGGCCGGATGCCCGGCGTCTATCCAATCATGCTTGATTTCGCCGGCCATGGCTTTGCCGAAGTGTTCAAAATGCAGGCAGACATAGAGGAGGTGCTGCTCGGCCGAATGCCCCCCGGAGGGTGCCTGGCCTGACGGGGCCGGAGCCGGAACGGGGCCGGCGGGGCGCAGGCCGGCCTGGCGGTGCTGGCGGTGCAGGAACGTCTGAAAGTCCTTCTGCGCGGCGGCGGCCGACAGCCGCAGATGGCCCGCAGCCTCGGCGACAAACCCGGCGCGCGTAACCTCGCTCTCGGTGCTCGCAATAATCTCGAAGACCGCCTGGGCAGCGCGCGATTTTTGCTCGGCCGAACCCTTGGCCGGGTCGGCCAGCAGCGCCTGGCAGGCAAACGCCATGGCGCTGCGCGCCTCACGACGCACCGCGTCGTAACCCGCCAGGCCGCGCTCTAGAAACAGCAGGTCAGGGTCAAGCTTGCCCGCACCCGCCAGCGTGAGGAAACGCACCTCCAGCCCCGCCTTCAGGGCCATCGGCAGAAAACGCAACGCGGCCTTCTGCCCGGCGCTGTCACTGTCAAAAAAACACTCCACCTGGGCATGGTAACGGCGCAACAACGCGAGTTGGCCCTCCGTAATCGACGTGCCTTGCGGAGCGACCGCCGTAAGCAGCCCAACCGACCAGCAGCGGAGCGCATCCAACTGGCCCTCCACCAGGACAAACGGCTTCCCCTCCCCCACCTGGCTGCGCGCCCGGTCCAGATTGAAGAGCAAATTGCCCTTGCTGAAGATGGGGGTCTCCGGCGAATTCACATACTTGGCCTCATGCGCGACATCGTCCTCCGGCGTGAGCGTGGTTTGCCGGGCCGTGAACGCGCAGATCCGCCCCTGATGGTCGCGGATCGGGATCATCAGCCGCCCCCGAAAGCGCGGCTTGAGCGCGCCAGGGGTGATCAGCGCATCGTCCCGGACAAAAAAAAGCCCGCACTGGCGCAACGCCTCCTCCGAGAATTTTTTCCTCAGCAACAAGGCGGCCAGCGAGCTGTCCGCGGGCGGAGCGGCGCCAATCTTAAACTCGTCGGCCAGCGCCATAGGAAAACGTCGCGTCTCCAGCCAGTAAGCCCGCATGAAGTCGCCCGTGATCCCGGCCGCCTGGAAGCTCCCGTGGAAATGCTCGGCGGCGGCCTCATGGAGGGCAAACAGCTCCTGGCGGAGCGACCGCTGCTCCACCGTCGGCCCGCCGCTGCCCTCCTCGTATTCGATCACGATGTTAAACCGCCGGCCCAGGGTCTCGACCGCCTCCGTGAAACTGAGCTGCTCGGTTTCACGGACAAAGCTGATCGCATCGCCCGATTTGTCACAGCCGAAACAGTGGTAAAAGCCCTTGTCGGGATCGACGTGGAAGGACGGCGTCTTTTCCGCGTGAAACGGGCACAGCCCCTTGAGGCGCGAACCCCCGGCCTTGCGCAGCGTAACCGCCCGCGACACCACGTCGCCAAGATTGACGCGCAGCTTCAGGTCGCGGAGGCAGGTGGGCTTGATAACAGGCATGGAACGAGGTGACGGATGCACCCCTCTATATATAGGGGAACCGCGCGACGAAGTTTGCACTTTTGCCGGGAGGCCGTTCCTGTCAAGCAAGGCGCGTAACACGGAACCTTCCACGGATTCCGCAGACCCACCTGTCCCTGATGCCACATCTCCTGCGCGCCACCCTGATCCTGGCCCTCACCGCCCGCCTGGGCGCGGCGGATGTGCCCCGCCCCGCCCCGCCCCCGCCCATGGTCTGGGAAGCGAAGCTGCCCCAGTTCGAGGTTGCCGACTATACCGCCGCCGTCGAAAAATTAATGGCCAAAATTGAGGCTGCCGCGGGCCGTAAAATCGTGCCGCTGGCCAAACACCGGGTCGGCCTGAAAATATATGCCGAATCCGGGGCCGGTCTCGCCACCCCCATCCCCCTCACCCAGGCGGTCATCACCGCGCTGGAACGGCGGGGCTACGCGCCCGGCGAAATTTTCCTGGTCGGTCTCAATCAGCGGCGGCTCGCCCAAACCGGTTACCTGCCCTCCCTCGTCACCGGCCATTCCCCGTTCGACGGCCACAAGGTCTTTGTGCTCGAGTCGGGCCGCTTTTACGACCCGCGGTGGTATTTCGACAGCCCGCTGCCGTCGCGGTTCGACCCGATTTTGATGCCGCAATACCGGACCACGGCGAGCGCCGACCCGGATCTCGACGCGGACCGCAAGAGTTTCCTCGCCACCCCGCTGTTTCTCGACGTGGATTTTTGGATCAATCTGCCCGTCTACACGGACCATCCCGCGCTCGGGGTGAACGGTGCGCTGGTCAACGCCACCCTGTGGAATGCGTCAAACACCGCGCGGTTTTTCGGCAGCCCCGGCACCGCACCCGCGGCAGTGGCCGAAATGGCGGCCATCCCGGAACTGCGCCAGACCTGGGGTTTTACCATCGTCAGCCTGGAGCGCTGGCAGTTTATCGGCGGACCAAGGTTTAATTCGCTGTACACGCTTTCCGAGCCCAGCCTGTGGCTAAGCGCCGATCCGGTGCTCCTCGATGCCCTGATGCTCGACCGGATCAATGCGGCGCGGGTCAAGGCCGGCTTCAAACCGGTATCCGAGGACATCCGCCTGCTGGAATTTGCCGCCACGCTCGGCCTGGGTTCGCGCAAAACCACCGGCGTCAAGCTGCTGCCAGCGGACTGACCGTCGGGCAAATCCGGGTTCAACCCGTCTTGATCGAGGCGCTCAACGAGAAGACAGCCTGCACAATGGCAAAGGCCAGGAAGCCGACGAAGACAAAGACGATGACCAGGACGCCGTTGCCAATGACCTTGGTGAAGACATTCAGGTTCGTGCTGACCACGCGCTGATAGTTGGTGGCGATCTTCTTCAGGCTGGGGACGATGTTGCCGGTGTTTTCACCAATGGCGAGCTGGTCCATGACCAAGTCGGGAAAACACTCGGTGCGCGCGAGCGCGCGCGACATGGACTCGCCTTCCAGCACGCTGTCGGTGGCGGTGGTGAAGGCCTCGCGATGGACGCGATTGCCCACCTGCCGTTCGGTCATCCGCAAGGCCTCCGAGGCCGTGATGCCGTTTTCCAGCAGGACCGAGAGGGTCTGGCTGAACGAGAGCACCGTCTGGGCGACACAGAATGGCCCCAGCAGCGGGATGTGCAGCATCCAGTTGTCCGTAGTCTTGCGCCCGGCCTCAGACTGGCGCCAGCGCCAGAAGGTGACGAGGCCAAACACCGCGGCCATGACCACAAAAATCCCATAATGCAGCGCAAAGTCGGCGAGCCAGATCAGAATCTTGGTCGAGGTCGGCAGATCACCCTTCAGGGCCGCAAACAGCTGCTTGAGCCGGGGCAGGAGGAAGAACAAAAAGAACAGCACGACGCCAAAGGCGACCACACTGAGAAAAACCGGGTAGGCCATGGCCGCAGCGAGCTGGCGTTGCAGTTCACGCTGTTCCGTCAGATGGCGGATCAGCCGGTCCAGCACGTCATTGAGATTGCCGGTGGCCTCGCCGGCCGAGATGAGGTTGAGCGTGGACTCATCAAACACCTGCGGGAAATCGCCGAGGGCCCGGGAAAGCGTTGCGCCCTCACCGATCCGTTCCCACAGCCCGCCACAAAGAGCCTTGAGCGCCGGTTCCTTGACCCGGGAGGCCAGCAGACGGATGGCCTCGCCGGCGGAGAGGCCGCTGCTCGTCAGCTCATGGAGGGCGGCGAGAAATTCGAGGCGATGCGTGCGCCGGAGGCGGACGCCGCCGGTGGCCGAAGCATCGGTCTTCAGCTCAACGCGGCGCGCCAGGGCGGTCTCCGCCTTGGCCTGCTTGGCCAGGGCCGAGGGCGCCGCCCCGCCGCCGGCTTCGCTGAGATTGACCGGAGTGAGGCCGCGGGAGGTGAGCAGGCGCAGGGCGTCGCGCCGGCCCGGGGCGTCGAGCGAACCTTGCACGGTCTTGCCATTGGCACCGCGCGCGGAATAGGCAAAGGTCGGCATGGGGCGCGCTCAGGACTTGTCGGTGACGGTGACGACGCGCAACACTTCGTCGAGGGTCGTGAGGCCGGCCTTGACCTTCTGCCAGCCGCTTTGCTCCAGGGAGAGCATGCCGTTGCGCCGGGCGCACTCGGCCAGCGTCTGGGTGCTCTCGCGCTTCAGGATGAGCTCGTGCAGCTCGTCCGACAGCCGGAAGATTTCAAAGAGACCGACGCGGCCGCGGTAGCCGGTGCCACGGCAGCGGTCACAGCCGACCGGCTGCTTGAGCTCGGTGATTTTGTCCGCATCGGCGAGGTCGGCGTGTAGGATGGCCAGGGATTCGCGCAGCTTGATCGGGTTGACCGGCTTGGGCGCGGCACACTGGACACACAGGCGGCGGACGAGGCGCTGGGCGATGACCATCTCGATGGCGGAAGTAACGAGAAACGGCTCAATGCCCATGTCGATGAGCCGGGTGATGGCGCCGGGCGCATCGTTGGTGTGCAGGGTCGAAAAGACCAAGTGACCGGTGAGCGCGGCGCGGATGGAGATGTCGG
>CAIXIZ010000231.1 GCA_903919625.1 uncultured Verrucomicrobiota bacterium | reverse complement strand
GGTTGGCAACCGGCACCACAAATTTCTTCCCGTCGCGCCGGGCGTTGGTTTCCCCGACATGGACGGGGATGGCGAGGCCTTAGCGGAGCGACTGGTAGTAGGTGTCCTTGGCCTCGGCCGACACCCAGCCGTGCTCGGTCCTGACCATCTGCGACTCGGGAAACTCCCGGCCGAGGATGATACAGCGCTGCCAGCCGTCGCGGAGCGGAACCGGCGGTGGCTCGGCGGAAGCCACGGTGCTGTACGCCTGCCAGTTCGGCAGGGCGGCGTGCCAGACCAGCGTGTCGGGGCGAATCTTGCCCGCGGCGGCCAGTTGCTTGAACTGCGCGTCGTCCACGGGACCGCGGCGCTCATTTCCTTCGGCATAAAACCATTCCATGGGGTGAGTGAGGTTCGGGGCAGCACATCGGGTCTCATCAGCGAGACAAGCCCAAATCGCGGGCATGGTTCCCGCATCGCGCCGACGGAGTTTGGCCACGAAAAGGCACAAGGTTTCCTTCCCTGCGGTAGAGCCGTCC
Source organism: uncultured Verrucomicrobiota bacterium (assembly GCA_903919625.1). Classification (GTDB taxonomy): domain Bacteria; phylum Verrucomicrobiota; class Verrucomicrobiia; order Opitutales; family Opitutaceae; genus CAIYUN01. The sequence continues at coordinate 5,111 of CAIXIZ010000231.1, read as the reverse complement.
ATCGCGCCCATAGGCGCGCGGAAATTTTGCGGCGTAACGTGAATCAACCTTTGGGCCTCTTCGTGGCTTAAAATGCCTTTCCTTGGTTCCAGGTGTAGGCTGCAAGACCGGGCGCCAGAGTTGGAGTTTGGCCACGAAAAGGCACAAGGCCTCTTCCCTGCGGCGGAGCCGTCCATCGCGCCTATCGGCGCGCGGAAATTTTGCGGCGTAACGTGAATCAACGTTTGGGCCTCTTTGTGGCAAAAATGCCTGTCCTAGGGTTCCGGGCCTGGCGGCGGCCTGCGTGTTCACCTTTTCCTTGCCTGCCACCGGCCGGGCCTGTTCTGCTGGGGCTCTTTTCTCCATGAAAATCCTCGTCGCCGACAAGATCTCACCCAAGGGAGTCGCCTTCCTGCGCCAGCAGCCGGGCTTCGAAGTCATTGAGGCCTACGGCTCCACGCCGGCCAAGGTGCTGGAGCTGGTGAAGGATGTCCATGCCATCGCCGTCCGCTCGGAGACGAAGATCACCCGGGAGGTCATGGCCGCCGCACCGCTGCTCAAGGTGGTCGGTCGCGCCGGCGTGGGCGTCGACAACGTCGATGTCGAGGCCGCCACCGAGCGCGGGGTCGTGGTCATGAACACCCCGGCCGGCAATACCATTGCCACCGCCGAGCTGACCTTCACCCACATCCTTTGCGGCGCGCGCCCCGTGCCGCAGGCCGCCGCCTCGATGAAGGCCGGCCAGTGGGACCGGAAGAATTTCTCCGGGATCGAGCTGTTTAAAAAGACGCTGGGCATCGTGGGTCTCGGCCGCATCGGCGGTGAGGTCGCGAAGCGCGCCCAGGCTTTTGGCATGCGGGTGCTCGCCTATGACCCCTATCTGGCGCCCAGCCGCGCCAAGGCCATGCAGGTCGAGGGCGTCTCGCTCGATGAGCTGCTCAAGGATTCGGACTACATCACCGTCCATATGCCCCTGACGGAGGACACGAAGTACATGATCGACGAGGCCGCGCTGGCGAAATGCAAGAAGGGCGTCCGCCTGTTCAACTGCGCCCGCGGTGGCATCATCAAGGAAGCCGCATTGCTCGCCGCGCTGAAGAGCGGCCAGGTCGCCGCCGCCGGTCTCGACGTGTACGAAGACGAGCCCTTGGCCAAAGAGAGCGAGTTCCGTGCGCTGCCGAATGTCGTCCTGACGCCGCACCTCGGCGCCTCGACTGCCGAAGCGCAGGAATCGGTCGGCATCGAGATTGCCGAGCAGATCGCCGATGTGCTGGCCGGCGGGATCATCCGCAATGCCGTCAACATGCCCTCAATCGACGCCGCCGCGCTGAAGATCCTCGGACCTTACCTCGACCTGGGCACGAAACTCGGCACCCTGGTGCAGCAGATCGCGCCGGCCCAGATTGCCGCGCTGCGCGTCACTTACTGGGGCCGCCTTGCCGATCTCGATGCCAACGCCGTCACGCGCGCCATCGAGCGCGGTTTTCTCCGCCGCATCAGCGGCGAGGAGGTCAATTTCGTGAACGCGCCCTTTGTGCTCCAGCGGCTGGGCGTGCAGGTCGAGGTCATCAAGTCCAACGCCGACAGCGACTATACCGAACTGATTTCGGTCGAGGCGGTCGCGCCCGACGGCCAGGTGTATTCCGCGCAGGGCACCTTCATGGGGAAAAACGCCCGCCCGCGCATCGTCGCCATCAACGGCCATGACGTCGAGGTCGCGGCCGAGGGCAAACTGCTGGTGCTCCTCAACATCGACCAGCCCGGGACCGTTGGCGCGGTCGGCACCATTCTCGGCCAGGATCAGGTCAACATTGCCGACATGTCGCTCAGCCGCCTCACGCCCGGCGGCACCGCATATATGGTGGTGCGCGTGGACAACGAACCGAGCGAGGCCGCCCGCCTGAAGATCAAGGGCTACCCGGCGATCAAGGTGGCGAAGTTCGTGCAATTGTGAATGGCTGGACGGACGTTGCCGGCACGTTATAGCCGGGGTCGTTGACCCCGGTTTATTCCGACCGGAGGCAACGACCCCGGTTACCAGATATCGTTAGCAGCATTCCCATGTTTCTCCCTCTTCTCATTGCCATTGTCATTGGCTACCTGCTGGGCTCGTTGCCTTGCGGCTATCTGGTGGCAAAGGCGAAGGGAGTGAATATCTTTGAAGTCGGCAGCAAGAGTCCCGGGGCGACCAATGTCCGCCGGGTGCTGGGCAACGGGCCGGGAAATCTGGTCTTCGTGCTGGATGCATTCAAAGGAGTCCTCGCAGCGGGATGGCCAAGTGCTTTTGCCAGAGCGGGTGAATTTGCCCCGCAAACCCCCGGGAACCACGCAGATTTTATTTTTTTTATCACCTCTTTTGGCAGCTTCCCCGCATTTGATAATGTGCAAACGATTGAATTGGCAGTCCTTGCCCTCGGCGCCGCCCTTCTTGGCCACAGCTATTCTTGTTTCACCAAATTCCGCGGCGGCAAAGGCGTTGCCACCACGGCTGGGGGCTTTCTCGTCCTGATGCCGTGTGTGCTGGCCATCGCCCTGACCGTCTGGCTGCTCACTTTTCAGCTGTCCCGCTTCGTGTCGCTCGCCTCGATCCTGGCCGCGCTCTCGCTGCCGGTCGCGGCCTTTTTCCTCGGCGAGCCGCCGCTGCTCCTTGGCCTTTCGCTCCTGATCGCCGGCTTCGTCGTCCTCCGCCACCGGGCCAACATTGTGCGCTTGCTCAATGGCACCGAAAACCGGTTTACTCGCAAGTCTGCGGAGCCGCCTGGCTCCGCCCAACCATGAGCCAGCCTTCGGTCATCAACATCGGCATCTGCGGCCTCGGCACGGTCGGGCAGGGGGTGTGGAAGCACCTCGCCCGCTCCCGCGCCGCGCTGGAGTCGCGCCTGGGCGTGCGGCTCAAGCTCCATCGCGCCAGTGTCCGCGACCTGCGCAAGGCGCGGGCCGTCCGCGTCCCCGCCTCCCGGCTCACGACCGACCCGCTCGCGGTCGCCACCGATCCGGCCGTCCAGATTGTCTGCGAGCTGATCGGCGGCACCGGGGTCGCGCGCGAGGTCACGTTGGCCGCACTCCGGCTGGGCAAGACCGTGGTTTCCGCCAACAAGGCCCTGCTCTGTGCGCACGGGCCGGAGATCTTCGCGGCGGCGCGGAAAAATGGCGGACATTTCTTCTTTGAGGCCTCGGTGGCCGGGGGCATCCCGATCATCAAGGCGCTCCGCGAAGGACTGGTGGCCAATCGGTTTGGCCTCATCTACGGCATCCTGAACGGCACCTGCAATTACATCCTCACGCGCATGGAGCGCGAGGGCCTGGGCTATGCCGAAATCCTCGCCGACGCCAAGCGTCTCGGCTACGCCGAGGCCGACGAATCGCTGGACGTCGAGGGCTGGGACACCGCGCACAAGGCCGGCATCCTCGCATTTCTTGCGCATGGGGCCTGGGTGCCGACGCGCGCGATGCTCGTCGAAGGCATCACGCGCATCACGCAGACGGACCTGCAGTTTGCCCGGGAGCATGGCTTTGCCATCAAGCTGCTCGCCGTCATCACGCGGGACTTTGCCAGCGACGAGCTGTTTGTGCGCGTCCATCCGACGCTGCTTCCGCTCAGCAAGGTTCTTGCCAACGTGAACGATGTCTACAACGGCATCTCGGTCACCGGCGATGTCGTCGGGGAGACGACCTATATCGGCCGGGGCGCCGGCCAGGATGCGACGGCCAGCGCGGTCATCAGCGACATTGCCGACGCCGTCATTCTGCTCAACCGGGGCAACTCGCCGTTGCCGGCACCCGTCGCGCAGCGCTGTCCGCTGGCGCCGCCGGAGCGGATCCGGAGCCGCTATTACCTGCGCCTTGACGTGCGCGACCGGCCCGGCGTGCTCGCGCAGATCGCCACCGCCACCGCCCGTGCCGGGGTGAGCATTGCCGACATGGTGCAACGCCCCAGCAAGCACCGGAACGCCGCCACGCTGCTGCTCACCACGCATGAAAGCAACGAGCAGGCCATCCGGGCCACGCTCGCCCGTTTCCGGCGCCTGTCCAATGTGCTCGGCGAGCCCCTGCTGCTCCGCATCTTCGCGAGCTGATTGCTTTTTTCCATGGCCAGAATCGTCCAAAAATATGGCGGCACCTCCGTGGGTGACGTCGAGCGCATCAAAAACGTGGCGCAGCGCATCAAGGCGTTTCGCGACGAGGGCCATGAGCTGGTCGTCGTCGTTTCCGCCCGGTCCGGGGTCACCAACGAGCTGATCGCGCGAGCCCAGGCCGTGTGCGACAACCCGAGCGAGCGCGAGATGGACCAGCTGCTTTCGATCGGCGAGCAGGAGACCATCGCGCTCACCGCGATGGCGCTGCACGGGGTCGGTGTCCCGGCGGTGAGCTACACGGGGGCGCAGGCCGGCATCTTCACCGACACCGTGCATACGAAGGCCAAGATCAAGACCATCGACGCCCGTCCCATCATCGAGGATCTCAAGGCGGGCAAGGTCGTCATCGTCGCCGGCTTCCAGGGCATCAACGAGGAAGGCCAGACCACGACCCTGGGCCGGGGCGGCTCCGATCTCACCGCCATCGCGCTCGCCGCCGCGGTGCAGGCCGACAAGTGCGAGATTTATACCGACGTCGACGGCGTCTATACCGCCGATCCGCGCGTCGTGAAGACCGCCCGCAAGCTCGACGAGATCTCCTATGACGAGATGCTGGAGCTCGCGTCGTCCGGCTCGAAGGTCATGCAGTCGCGCTCCGTCGAGTTTGCCGCCAAGTACGGCGTCGTTTTTGAAGTCCGCTCCTCCTTTAACCACAACCCCGGAACCATTGTGAAAGCCGAAATCGCCTACATGGAAAAAGTCGCCGTTCGCGGCATCGCCGTTGACAAGGACCAGGCCAAGGTCGTCATCAGCAACCTCCCCGACCAGCCCGGCACCGCCGCCAAGGTCTTCCGCGCGCTCGCCGATGCCAGCGTCATCGTGGACATGATCGTGCAGAACGTCGGCCGGAACGGCGTGGCCAACCTCACGTTCACCGTGCCGCACACCGACTGCACGCGGGCGCGGCGGGCGCTCGAGCCCGTGCTGGTGAAGCTCGGCGGCGGCGAGGTCGATGTGAAGGAAGGCATCGCCAAGCTATCGGTCGTCGGCGTGGGC
>CAIXIZ010000230.1 GCA_903919625.1 uncultured Verrucomicrobiota bacterium | reverse complement strand
TCGGCTCCGTCGGCGGCCCGAAGTGGGAAAAGCTCCCGCCCAAGGAGCAGCCCGAGCGTGCCGCGCTCCTCCCGCTGCGCAAACACTTCACCCTCTTTGCCAACATCCGCCCCGGCCTGCTCTACCGCGAGCTCACGGATGCCTCCCCGCTCAAGACTGAGCGCATCCCGGACGGCATCGACATCGTCTGCATCCGCGAACTCACCGGCGGCCTTTATTTCGGCAAGCCCAAGGAAACCACGGTGCTCCCCGACGGCGATGTGCAGGCCGTCGACACCATGGTCTATCGCAAGAGCGAGATTGAACGCATCCTTGTCACCGCCATCGCGACCGCCCGGGCGCGCAAGAAAAAGCTCTGCTCCGTGGACAAGGCCAACGTGCTCGAAACCTCCGTCCTCTGGCGCAAGACCGCCACCGAGTTTGTCGCGCAGCATGCGCCCGACCTCACTCTCACTCACATGTATGTGGACAACGCCGCCATGCAGCTCGCGCGCGACCCCAACCAGTTCGATGTCTTCGTGACCGAAAACATGTTCGGCGACATCCTCTCCGACGAGATGGCCGTGATCTGCGGCTCGCTCGGGATGCTGTCATCGGCCTCGCTTGGGGCTGGGAAAAATTCCCTCGGCCTGCCCTTTGGCCTTTACGAGCCGGCGGGCGGCACCGCGCCCGATATTGCGGGCAAAGGCATCGCCAATCCCTGTGCGCAAATCCTCTCCGCGGCGCTGATGCTCCGCTACAGTTTCGGCCTCGAAAAAATCGCCGTTCGCATCGAGGCCGCCGTGAAGAAGGCTGTGACCGGCGGCACCCGCACCGGCGACATCGCCTTCGGCAAAGCCTCCGTCGGCACCACAGCCATGGCCGACGCGGTCATTGCCCAGCTCTGAATCTCGTCAGGAAGGGTTCCTTTTATTTAATCTTGGCTAAGTGGCTCATTTTTCCCATCAGGGCTTTCGACCCGGCGTATTATAGTGCCTTCTCCTTGCAGTATCGAAAGATACGAAGCGTTAGGTGACCCGAGTTCTAAAACGATGTTAACTCCTAATTCATCAAAACGCAGCATGTGAAAGTCCATTTGGTTTTCATAGTGCGCATATGTTTTTTGGCCAGAAACAAAATTATCTGTTTTGCTATAAAATACAATTACAGACCCAGCATTCCAATCCGTTTTCAAAAGACTGATCTTAAGCCAGCCTTTGGAGCCTCCAAGTTCAATGATAGCACTACGTCCACTTTTAAGAAAGATCTTATATCGCAAATCAGATTGATGCTCTTGGCTAAGATTACTTGCTACAACAGCAACATCATGTGGCAGCGACGGCCGACAGCCAATAAACGTCAAGGTAATGACGCCAATCAATAATGCGAAAGCAAATTGCACGTTTTTATAATGATGTTTTTTAACATAAATCCGTTTATTCACTAATGGTATAAATATCGGTGATCAGAGTGTCATACTGTATTTTGTTCTCTTTATCTCACCTGCATCCCCGCCATCCCCAAAAACGCCCTTGGAGGCGAGCGGTCGGCGCCGACGACATCGCGGGGATAAATCACAAACCGCGCAAACATCCCGTTGGTCATGTGCTCGTCCACATGGCAATGCAGCAGCCAGCTTCCGGGGTTGTCGGCCAGCAGGTCGGCCACTTTCATCGTCGCGGGCAGCAGTTCGACCACATCGGTCCGACGGATGCCGCCCTCGACCACGCGCACGCCATGCCAGTGCGGCGTGTGAAAATCCTGCTCCGAGCCAAGCGCAAACAGATACCAGCGCACGCGTTCCCCCTCGTTCATTTCCAAGCCCGGCAGATTGCCAAAAATGCGCCCGTTGATCGCCATCCGCTGGCCCTGCTCCACCAGCTCGGCGTTCTTCTCAAAGGTGATCTTTTGCGCCGGGGCGGCCGGAGGCGCCATGGTTTGTGCCGTGGCCCGGAGCAGGTTGCCCACGCTGTCCCCCGGTATGGCGGCCGACGCTGATGCGGCGTCCTGCACTGTCAGCCCCTGCCCGCTTTCGTCAAAAATCATGAAGAGGGTGGCAAACTCGCGGTCCACATCAGCCGGGGTTCCATCGGGCCGGGCGCGGCGCGGATCCGTGACAATGATCGCGCCGACCAGTCCGAGGTTGGTCTCCCCGTCGTTGCTCACGTGGCTATGGTAGAGCCAGGCTTTGGAGCTGGGTTCATTGGGCAGCGGGCCGGAGTTTTCGTCGAGCTGCCAGACATAGGTGAAGCGTGCCCCGGGGACCACGGCGGCGCCTTTGCCAGGTGAGGGTTGGTAGAATGCGCCCTCGCTGTCTTTGTCGTATTTGACGCCATGCGGATGCATGGAGAGGGGCTGGTTGCTGCGGTTGAGAAAGGTGACCGCCAGATACTCCCCGACCACGCCGCGCAAGACGGGGCCGAGGATGCCCAGGCTGGGGTTGTCGGCAACCTTGGTGGTGAAGGTCCCGTCGGTATATTGCACGTAGCGCAATTTGCGGTTCTCCCGGTTGGCGGAGACGGCGGGCGGCAGCGGGAGGCCGCACACCTCGTCCTTGCCGGCCGGAATATAATCCCAGGTCACCGGCTCCGCCGCCACATAGTAATGCCGGGTTTTTTGCGGGTCGGGCTTGCGCCCGAAATAGGTACCACCTGGATCATCGGTCACGGCCACCGGTTTCGGCTGCGCCCAGGCGGGTGACGTGACCGCAAAGAACCAGACCGGCAGGGCAAGGGTGATCAGGAGTGGGCGTTTCATCCGTTGGGGCAGACTGAGCGCACAGGTGCGCCGGGAGACTGTCAAGCCATGCTCCGGCGGATGCCGTGCAACCTGACGAACATTTATGGACAATTCCAAAACATGGTGGCTGGACAAACCCGTGGCAGAGACGCTTTGATGGCCGTTTCCAACTTCCACCCCCAGCCCCTCTTTTCTCCTATGCTCCACGTCTTCGCCGACTCCTCTGGTGTGCTCCTCGCGCAAAACGGCGCGTTTAAGCGGCCGGTTACGCCACTCTCCATCGACGACCTGTTCAGGGCCGACGATCCGCTCGCACTGGCCCGCGCCGCCTGGGACAGTGGACGGACCGCTGCAGCGCCGGGCAGTCCCGCCGCGCCTATCGGCCACCAGGAAGTTTGGGCCGCAGGGGTCACGTATCTGCGCAGCCGCACCGCGCGCATGGAGGAGTCAAAGGATGCCGGCGGGGGCACGTTTTACGATCTCGTCTACAATGCCGTGCGGCCGGAGCTGTTTTTCAAGGCTAACCCGCACCGGGTCGCCGCACCCGGCACGCCCGTCCGCATCCGTGCCGACTCGAAATGGAACGTGCCCGAG
>CAIXIZ010000229.1 GCA_903919625.1 uncultured Verrucomicrobiota bacterium | reverse complement strand
TCATCGCCCCGAATGCCGTGTTGGATGTCGGCTCCACGGCGCAGTCGCTTGCCTCGGGTCATACGATCACGGCAAGTTCGACGGCAACGCAAGGCAGCACGATCACCGGTTCGGGCACCATCACCTCGGTGGCCGGCAGCTTTGTGGCGGTGGGCAGTGGCACCAACACCCTGGCCGCTGTGCTCGAAGGCAACATCGCGGTCAGCCAGAGTGGCACCGGCACCCTCAAAGTGTTGAGCACCCAGCTTTATACCGGCCTGACCAATATCGCTTCCGGCAATGTTGAGCTGGTCACCTCAGGCACCTTCTCCGGCAGTCTGGGCAGCGGCGCCGTCACCATTACTGGCAGCGGCACCTTGCTGGGGACCGGCACGGCCAGCGGCGCGGTGACCATTGCGAGCGGCGGCATCATCGCCCCGAGCAACACCACCGCCACCACCGCCGGCACTCTCCATCTGGGCTCCGCGATCTTTGCCCCGGGCGGTATCTATTCGCTCAATCTGACGCAGGCTCCTGCCGGTGGCACACCTGGCATCAACTGGTCCAAACTGTCCGTCACCGGCTCGGCCGATGTCAATGGCATCACCACCGGCCAGTTCACGATCAAGTTGAATACCTTGGTTGATTCGCGGGGTACATTCGACCCCTCGGTGCCGAACCAGGTCTGGGCAAGTGTCGTCACCTCCGGCGGCATTGCCGGTTCGTTTGCCAGCGATCTGTTCAACATTGACAGCAGCTCGTTTGCTCCTGCGGGCAGCGTGTTTCAGCTCCAACAGGACGGTAACAACCTCGACCTGGTCTACACCATCCCGGAGCCTTCCACCGTGGTGCTGCTGGCCGGCCTCGCGGCCCTCAGTCTCGCCGTGGTGCGCCGCCGCCGCCAGGGCGCGGCCCGCGAATAATCACCCGCCACGGGTTTAAATCTCCGGCAGCCGATCCTTCCCGATCGGCTGCCGTTTTTTTGAATGCGATTGGCTGGTTACACTTTGCTCAATGTCTGATTCTGCCCTAAACGACCAATTTCGTTTGGCGCATCATACATACCAATCTGACGAGTCGCACCTCGTCCAACCTGCCGCCCTCGGCATTTACTGTAGGCCAGGTCGCTGACCTGGCCATTCAATCATTTTCTACGGGGTGAAATGACTCGCATCCTGAAAACATCTCGCATTGACATCAGCATGGCGCAATGGCTGCCTGTTCTGCTCCCGTGAAGTCAATTGGCCGCTTCCTTTTCCCCATGGACACTCTTCCGCGCAGGATCATCATTGTTTTGGCTCTGTTGGTGTCGGTACTGCCTGGCTGGGCCGCCGCCGAGACTTCCTTGGGTCAATTCGACGACCATACCGACATTGGCGCACCCAAAATCGCCGGATCCGCCAGCTTTGATACCGCCAGGCAGGAATACACCATGACAGCCGGCGGGACCAACATCTGGGCCACGCGCGACGAGTTCCAGTTTCTTTGGAAGAAGCTGAAAGGTGACTTCATTCTGCGCGCGCGGGTCGAGTTTGTCGGCAAAGGCACCGAGGCGAATCGCAAGCTCGGCTGGATGGCGCGCGGCAGCCTCGACGCCGATGCCCCCTATGCCGATGCCGCCGAGCACGGTTCCGGCCTCACTTCGCTACAGACCCGTGCGGCCCAGGGCGCCCAGACCACGCAGGTTGTCCTCACGGTCACGAACTCCGATGTGATCCAGCTCGAACGCAAAGGAAACACTTACGTCTTTTCGGCGGCGCGTTTTGGCGAGACCTTTACGTCGGCCGAACTGAAGGATCTGGCGCTGGGCGATGAGGTTTATGCCGGGCTGTTCCTCTGCGCGCACAATGCCGACGTTAAGGAACAGGCTGTTTTCCGCGACGTGCAAATCATCAAGCCGGTCAAGGTCGGGTTCAGACCGTACAGTGACTTCATCGGCAGCGTGCTCCATACGCTCGACGTGACGACGTTCCAGCTGGACACACTCTACCGCAACCCGGTGCCGTTTGAGGCGCCGAACTGGACCACAGACGGCAAGGCGCTGATCTACAATGTGAGCGGCCGGGCCGCCGGTTGGGGCAGCCTTCAGCGTTTCGACCTCGCCACGCGGACCCCGTCGCCCATCGACCTGGGCCCGGCGAAAGAACGCAACAACAACGACCATGTCCTCTCGTTTGACGGGACGATGCTCGGCATCAGCCACCAAGGTGCCGCCAGTCCGCGCCCTGGCCAATCCGCCGTCTTCACGGTGCCCACTACCGGTGGGGCGCCCAAGCTGATCACCAAAAACACCCCGTCATATTTCCACGGCTGGTCGCCGGACGGAAAGTGGCTGGTCTTCGCCGGCGGGCGCAAGGATCCGCCGGGCTCGACCGGAACGGACAAATACGACATCTACAAAATCGCCGCCGATGGCAGCGGCGAGGAAATCCGGCTCACCAGCGCAAAAGGCCGCAGCGACGGCCCGGAATTCACCCCGGACGGTCGGTGGATTTACTTCAACTCCACCCGCGCTACCGACCCCACGGTGGCCGATCCGAAGCATCTGATGCAGATCTGGCGGATGAAGCCCGACGGCAGCGGACAGGAGCAGGTCACCCAGGACGATTTCAACAACTGGTTCCCGCACATTTCGCCGGATGGAAAGTGGATCGCCTATATCTCGTTTCCGAGTGATCTGTCGCCGGAAGATCATCCCTACTATCGGCACTGCTATTTGCGCCTCATGCCAGTCGGGGGCGGCCCTTCCAAGGTCATCGCCTACGTCTATGGTGGACAGGGCACCATCAATGTCCCTTCCTGGTCTCCCGACAGCAAAAAAATCGCCTTCGTTTCCAATACCGACCTGAACTGATCGCGCGTCCGCGGATTATCGGTATTTCGCCCACCCCTCTCACCGCCATGAAACCACGCCACTGGCTGTCGATCGCTGCGAGTCTTGCGCTTTGGGGCACTCCCATCGGCTGCGTGGCGGCAACGCCCAGCACTCCCGCCAGCGATCCCGTGAGCCTGAATCTGCGCTCGATGAGCGTCTCGGAGATGGAGGCCGTGCTCGCCCAGCATACGCCCGTCGCCATGGGGCTGGCCGATGTCCAGGCCTTTGTCAAAAACCGGCTCGTGCTGGATCATCCCTACGATGGTCGGGGCGGGGTGTTCCCCGAGCCGGGCGGCAACTATCTCGCTAAGGAATTTTCCCAGCCGCTCGCCGTGAAATGCCTCTCGGTTCATGTGGGTCGCTACCGTCCCCTCCTTGGCTTTGGCACGGATTACGAGGCGGTCTATTTTTTTGACAAGGCTGACCGGCTGCTTTCGGCCAGAATCAGAAAAACGGTCGATGGTTTGTGATCGCGGCATTCCCTTCCCATGAAAAAAACTGCCTCGTCCGCCCCGCTCCTCACGCGCCGCAGCTTCGTCCGCGCCTCGGGCCTGGCCGCTGCGGGCCTGGCCGCCGGACCACTCATCATTCCCTCGCGTCTGCTCGGGGCCGATGCCCCCAGTAACCGCGTCCGGGTCGGTCACATTGGTTGCGGCCGTATTGCACAGGTGCATGACATGAAGGGCGTCGCCGCTTCCGCTTTGGCGGACGTGGTGGCGGTCTGCGATCTCGACTCGATCCGCGTGGCCGCCGGCAAGGCCAAGGTGGAGGAGTATTTTGCCGCCCGTCAGGCACCCAAGCCCGAAATCGCCATGTATGGCAACTTTCGCGAGCTGCTGGCCCGCAAGGATATTGACGCCGTCACCATCAGCACCCCTGACCACTGGCATGCCCAGCTGGCACTTGAGGCGCTCTATGCCGGCAAGGACGTCTACCTGCAGAAGCCCATGACGATGACCCATGCGGAAGGAGTGCTGTTGCGCGAGGCGGTGGCCAAAACCGGCCGCATTCTCCAGGTCGGCAGCCAGCAACGGTCATGGGGGCCGGATGAGCAGTTTCGCAAGGCGTGTGAATTTGTCCGCAGCGGCCGCGTGGGCCGCCTGAAAGCAGTCGAAATCGGCCTGCCTACCGACCCCACCCAGCCCGACCCGGCCGAGATGCCCGTGCCCTCCAACCTCGATTACGAGATGTGGCTCGGCCCGACGGAAAAGATTTATTATACCGAAGACCGGGTGCATCCGCAGAAATCCTACGATCCGGCGACCGGACCCTCCCGGCCCGGCTGGCTGCGCAATGAGTCCTATTGCCTCGGCATGATCACCGGCTGGGGGGCGCACCATTTCGACACCGCGCACTGGGGCATGAACCTTGAGCTCAGCGGGCCGACGAAAATCGAGGGCCGGGGGGTGTTTCCCTCCAACAAGATCTGGAACGTCCACGGGGCCTATCACATTGAGCTGACTTATCCTGGTGACATCCGGATGACGGTCGCAGACACCCTGAACAACGGCATCAAGTTCATTGGTGACGAGGGCTGGATCTTCTGTACCCGCGAGAAAACGGCCCCCGCCACGGCCAGCGATCCCGCCGTGAAACCCACCGACCTCAAACCCCTCGATGCCAGTGATCCCAAGCTGCTCGATCCGAAGGGGGTGACCGTCAATCTGCCGCACAGCCTCGAGCACCATAAGAACTGGCTGGAATGCGTGAAATCACGCCAGCAGCCGCTGGCCCCTGCGCCCATCGCGCATCGCAGCAACACGGCCTGCATCCTGAGCTGGATCGCGATGAAACTCGGCCGGCCGCTCACCTGGGACGTTAAAACGGAGAAATTTGTGAACGATGCCCAGGCCAACGCCATGCTCTCCCGGCCCGAGCGCGGCCCCTGGGGGGCCACCCGGTTCGTGGCGGGGTTGAAGGCCTGACATCCACAACCCCGCCTTTGTAAATATATTCGACCTTGCCCGGCCAATGCATTCCATCTTTGCCTTGCTTCCATGAAAACCCTGTTCCCCTCCGTCCGTTCCCTGTGCTTCGCCCTCGCGCCACTCGCGCTCCTCTCCACCACTGCGCGTGCCGACTGGCAGCGCAGTGATACTGCACTCGCCTGGAAATCCGGCGACACCATCGTATGGCAGTTCAACTTCGACGCCGCTACCGCCGGCAAGTCTTTCTTCCATCCGCTGAGCGCGGTTGGCGGCGCGGTTGTCACGGAACGTGGCCCCATCGACCACCCTTGGCATTACGGCCTCTGGTTTTCCTGGAAATATATCAACGGGATAAACTATTGGGAAGAGGACCGCACTAGCGGCTTGCCCGCCGGCAAGACCGCGTGGACCGCCCCCGTCATTGTGACGCAGCCCGACGGCAGCGCCAACATCAAGATGGCCCTCACCTACATCAACCATAACGTTCCCCGGGTGGACATGGTCGAGAGCCGCGAAATTGCCGTCTCTGCCCCCGACGCCAATGGCAGCTACACCATTGATTGGAAAGCCCGCTTCATTGCCGGTCCCGAAGGGGCGCTGCTTGACCGCACCCCGATGCCCGGCGAGCCGAAGGGGGCCAATAACGGCGGCTATGCCGGCATGGCCATCCGCATGGCGCCGTTCCAACCCGCCTATGTTTCCACCGACGGCCCCGTGACAAAGTTCAACTACGACGGCACCCCGCAGCAGACGCGCCCGGGCGATCGGGCCCGCCCCAATGTGTTTGCAATGGGCCTCAACTTCAATCCGGAGGGCCAGGCGCCCGGGAGCATCGCATTCCTGAGCGACGCCAAAAACACCGACGGGAAACTGGCGACTTGGTATCTCATCAATACGCCGCGGCAGAACCCGCCCTTTTTCTTCGCTGACCAGACAATCCTCGGACCCAAGCCCATCCAGCTTGCCGCCGGTGAAAAAATGGATCTGCGTTACCGCTTCATCCTCAGCCGCACTGCATGGACGGCCGACTTGCTCAAGGCCGCCCTCGCCGCCTGGCCAGCTGACAAGGTGTCCGCCGCGCCTGCTGCGGTCGCCCATTGAGGGGTGCGCGGGTCGTCGCACAGAATCAACTGACTGGCAGTAGTTCAGGCCGTACGACCTGGCGGCCTGTTTCCTGCCCCTGCAATGGCGCCCTGGGTTCGAAAATAGCAGGCGGTGGGAATAACGGGCGACGGGCGGCGATTGGTTAAAAAAAGTTGGCCGGTCGCCTACCCCTAAGCGACCGGCCATTTTTTTTCTGAGTTACCCCAAAAGTTCCCGCTAGGCGGGAACGGGTGGGATGTTGCTTAAGCCGTGCCAAGTGGCCGGCGGATTTAAAATTATTTATCACCGGGGTGCCCAGGGCTAAAGCGCACCTTGCCAGCCTCATAATAGGCGAGCTCATGGGCCGGCGCCTCGACGCCGGCGGGCAGCGGGCGTTTCGAGAAAGTCTGAAAGTAGAGGAGGCAGGCATCGCGCCAGTCGCGGGCGTCGCTTTCCTGGCGGCGCAGGCGTTGCTGTACCTCGGTGAAGCGCTCGTTATCGATGCTGCCCTTGAGGGAATCCCAATCGCGTTGCATGGCCCGGACTTCGTCCACCCCTTGCTGGTAGCGCAGCGCCAGTTCGTCCCAGAGGATGCGGCCGGATTTCATCTTGTAATCCCACGGGACGTGGTGAAACCACAGCAACAGATTGTCCGGACAGGTTTCGAGGTCACCCCAAAGAACGGCAAGTTGCGGGGCATACTGGGCGAGGGCGTTGGACCCGTCGGGGCCGCGGCTGGCCCCGAGGCCTTTTTCGTCGGCCTGATGGTAGTAAGGTGGCGACCACTCCGGGTGAGCGGGGTTGGCAATGGGCCACGGACCAGGGCCGTAATGGTTGCCCTCAGCCATGATGTGGTGCAGGCCAAGCGGCATCGAGTAGTTGACCACGGTCTCGCGCGAGCCGAGGAGGAGCTTCTTGATGCTCGCGAGCACTTTGGGGTCAGAACCAAACGTCAGGCGCACCCATTCGTCGGCAATCGTCTCGGCGGTGAGAGTATGATCCCAAGCCAGGCGGCCGAAGGCGTACCAGTTGGCCTGTGCGAGGGGGTGGCCGGTCCAGTTGCGGTCGCTGCCGGTGTTGGCGACGCCCACGATCATGCTGAGCGGCGAGCTGTTCAGGCTGCCATCGGCGGCGCGCGCCACCGTTGATCCCGGCCCTTTGGCAAACGTATCGGCGTCAAGCACCTCCTTCCACAGTGGCGCGAGGTAGGCGAGCTGGGTGGACTGGCCGATGTATTCCTGCGTAATTTGGAGTTCCGGAGCCATCACGGTCTGCTTCATGCCGCCAAAAAGCGGCGAGAACGGCTCGCGCGGCATAAAGTCGAGCGGACCGTTCTTGACCTGGAGCACGACATTGGCGCGAAATTTCCCGTCGAGTGGCATGAACTCGCTGTAGGCCTGCTTGACGCGGTCTTCGGTCGCAGTCGCGGCGTAGACAAACGCGCGCCACATCACCAGGCCGCCATGCGGTGCGAGTGCATCTGCCAGCATATTGGCACCATCGGCGTGGGTGCGCTTGTAATCCTGCGGGCCGGGTTGTCCCTCCGAGTTGGCTTTCACCAGATATCCGCCGAAATCGGGAATATAAGTGTAAATTTCGTCGGTTTTTTGCCTCCACCATGCGGCAACGGCAGGATCGAGCGGGTCGGCGGTCTTGAGCCCGCCAATCTCAATCGGAGCGCTAAACCGGGCGGTCAGATACACCCGGATACCGTATGGACGGAATTCTTCGGCTAGCGCGGCGACCTTGCGCAGGTAGAGGGGAGTTAGGATGAGGGCGTTGGCATTGACGTTGTTGAGCACGATGCCGTTGATCCCAATGGAGGCGCAGGCCCGGGCGTAGTCGCTGTAGCGCGGGCTGCGGATCTCGGGAAGGTAAAACCACTCCCACAACGACTGGCCCGCGTAGCCACGTTCAACAAACCGATCGAGATCGTCCCAATGGTCGAGGATGCGCCGTTGAATTTTCGGCGTGCTGAGGATGTCGAGCGAAGTGTCGATGTTCCGAGTGATTTGGAGACGGCGCAGCAGGGCAAACACGCCATACAGCACGCCGATGTCGCTCCGTGCCGAGATGACGTAGGTGTCGGAATTGGGATTGGAATATTCCAAGCGATAGCCATCCTCGCC
>CAIXIZ010000228.1 GCA_903919625.1 uncultured Verrucomicrobiota bacterium | reverse complement strand
GGCGGGCCGCTCTTCAATCTGCGCGGTGAGGTTGTCGGGGTCAATAACATGAAGGCCATGGAGGTTGGAGTTGAAGGACTAAACTTCGCCATCCCATCTGGAGAGGTGAAAAATTTCCTCCATAACCGCGATGCCTTTGCCTTTGATCCGCGCAATCCCAATGCCGGTTTCCGCTACCTGCCGCCACCGCAGTCGGTCCGGGCGGCTGCGGCGGACAAGTCTGCGCCCAAGCCTGCCGGACACCCTTGAAATTTTAACATGAAGCCCCCCACCTTGTTGCTGACCGCCACGCTGGCGGGCGTGTTTGCCCTGGCTCCCTTCACCCGCGCCGCGGTTCCGGCGCACCCTCCGCTCACCGATCTCGTGGACGACCAAACGGCTTTCGCCCTGGTTGTGACCGATGCTCCAGGTCTGGTGAAGGGCTGGGATCTCAGCCCGTTTGCCCGGACCTGGAATGACGCGAAAGTGGCAAATTTTTTCGGCCCGCTACGCAAGGATCTGGACATCGACCGGTGGGATGACGAGGCCAGGTCAGCCACGGGCAAAAGCATCCGCGAGCTGCTGGCGCTGGCCAAGGGCGGAGCGATGGTCGCGGGGTCAGCGTCTTTCCTCGCCGATGCGATGTCCGGCAAAGGGCCGGCCGATCCGGACCTGCTCATCGCCGTTGAGTTCGGGGACAATGCCGCCGTGGTGGAAAAGCTCATCTCCGACGCCAGCGCGAAGAACGAGAATCTCCGGGTGGAAACGACCAACTGGGCCGGCGTGCTCGTCCACAGCAGCCAGCCGCCTGCGCCGAAAATTGGTGTCCGACTTGACGCGAGCGGCAGCCCCGTCGCCCAGATCAATGCCGGGGGCAGGCCTGGCAGCATCCTGCCGGGCGTTTTCGCGATGTACCAGGGCATCTGGCTGGGCAGCCCTCGGTATGAACGCGTCTGTGCGGCAATCGACGCCATGAAAAGGGGCGGTCTTCCGAATGCGCTCGGCCGCAGCGAACCCTATCTTCGCGCCCAAAAACGTGCCGGCGAGGCGCAATTGCTCGGCTATTTCAGCTTCCCGGCCATTTATCCCGCCCTGCTCTCCGTCGCCCAAAAGTCGCTGCCACCGCCGGGCACGGCGGACGGGCCGCCGTTCACCGCCGAGGGATTGCTGAAAGGACTGGGCCTGGATGCGCTCAACGCCGCCTGCATCACCCTGAACCTCGGGACCAAGGAAACCCGGATGACCTATGGGCTGGACTGGAGCGAGGACCGGGGTCTGACGAAGCTGCTCGCTTTTGGTCCGGGTGCCGCCGCCCGTCCGGATTGGGCGGCGGAAAAGTGGATCAGCGTTTCCAGTACCAAGTTTGACCTGCGCGCCACTTATGCGGCATTGCAGGAGATGCTCGCGGCCATCAGTCCGCAGCTTTTCGCCATGGCCGAAAATGAAATTAAAAATGCCGGGACGGATCTGGGCATCGACCTGAGGCGAGATCTGCTCGGCAGTCTTGGCCCGGACATCTTCACGGCGGTCGCTTTGCCCGTGGACGCCAACCCCGACCAACCGCCGGCGCTCGACCAGCTCGACCAGCTGCTCGCCATCTCGCTGGAAAATCCTGAAGCTCTGACCAAAGCCATCGACGCGATCAAACATGCCGTCTTCGGAGAGGGGGTGGATCAGGTTTTGACCAAGCGCGATTACCTTGGGCAGACCCTTTATACCTTCAACCCGCCGACACAACCCGGGGCTCCGGCGGCGCGCGGATTTACCTACGCCATCGCCAATCGCACCCTGCTGGTGGGGGTTGGGTCGGCTGCGACGGTCGAAACCGCCCTGCAAGGGATGAAGGAAACCCGGCCGGCTTTTTGGGCCCGACCGGAGGTCAGGACCGCACTCGGCGGCCTGCCCGACGCGGCGAGCAGCATCCAGGTGCAGGATACGCGGGTGATCATGGCGGGGATGTTCGGGCTGCTCGCCGGCCTGCCGTTGCCACCGGGTGCCGGCATGGTTGATGCGTCCGCCCGGCCCGATCTCACCCTGATCGCCCGCTATTGGGGGCTTTCCACCGGCTACAGTCTCAAGGACGCGAAAGGTTTTTTTGGGGTGAGCCGGCTCGCCTACCCGCCGCCATGAACCGTCCGGTCATACTGGCCGGACTTCTCGGCAGTCTGTTCACGCTGTCCGGCCCCGTTGGACTTTACGCGGTCGCCCCGAGCGTTTCGCTGGGAGGGCCGGAGATCACCCGGCTTGATTGGAATATTCGCGCCCTGACCGCGGCGGACCTCGATGGTGATGGCCGCACCGACCTTGCCGTCATTGACAACGACCGCGCGACCATCGAACTGCTATACCAAATCAAACCCGGCGCGCCGCCCGACCCGGCCAAGCCGGCCCGGGCCAACCGCTGGGAACCCGTCGTGGATGACGCGCGATTCCGTCGCGTCAGTGTCACCACCGGTGTGACGATGATCGACCTTGCCATTGCCGATCTCAATCACGACGGACGCCCCGACCTGATCTATACCGGCGACACCCAAGCCCTGGCCATCCGCTACCAGCAGGCGGACGGGACTTGGCTGGAGAAAAAAATTCCCGAGGCCCCCGCCGCCGCCCGGAGCCTGGGCACCCTGGCCTGCGCCGATTTCAACCGCGACGGGAAGCTCGCACTGGTGATGCTGGGCCTCAGGGAGATTGCGATTTTTTATCCGCAGGCCGACGGTCAGCTTGCCCCACCGGTGCGGCTCCCGCTGGCCGATGAAAACTGCTATGGCCTGGAAGTGCTGGATGCAAATGGCGACGGCCTGCCGGATATCGTCTATCTCGCCAATGGCAGCCGTGACATCCTCCGCGTCCGCCTGCAGAATGCCGCTCACCAATTCGGTCCGGAGCTGGCCTATCCGATCAAACCCGCGCGCAGCACGCTCCAAGTCCTGTCCGCCGGAGTCCAAAACGGTCCGCCGACCTTTGTTTTTGCCGCCAATCCCACCGGCCAACTCGAGTTTTTCACCCTCGCCAAGGTCGACGAAAGCACCCCCGGTTTCGCCCCCCGTCCCCGCGTCTTTACGCCGTCTGCCGCCGTAAAAAATGCCGCGTATGCCTTTGGCGACTTTGATGGCGACGGGCGCGAAGACATCGCCATGAGTGATCCGGACGGGGCGCAGGTTTTTATCTACTTCCGCCAGGCCGACGGTGGTTTCACCGCCCCCCGGACATTTCCTTCGCTGGTTGACGCCCGCAGTCTGGCGGCCGGCGACTGGGAGGGCAATGGCCGCGCCTCACTCTTTATCGCCAGCCCGAAGGAGCAGATACTGGGGGTGGCGACCGTCAATGCCGATGGTCGCCTGGGTTATCCGCAGCCGTTGCCCGTGGCCGGCCGGCCGTTGGCGGTCGCGGCCGGTGACCTCGAGGGCAAAGGCCGGACGAGCATTGTCGTCCTGACCGAGGACAAAGGCGCCCGGGCGATGACGATCCTCCAACGGCAGGGTGACGGCTCGGCAAAAATTGTCCGCCGCATCGATCTGCCCGGCCTGAAGACCGATCCGCACGGCCTGAAACTGGTGGATGCAAACCAGGATGGACGGCTCGACCTCGCGGTATTCACCCCGCTCGATGCGATGCGCCTGTTCATCCAGCAGCCAAACGGTTCGTTCACGGATGGGTCGGTGCAGCCGGCATATCACAAAAGCCTGGTGGACGACCTCGAGGCGAGCGCGCTCAGTGTCGGTGACCTCGCCGGGGATGGCCGGCCGTTGATGCTGGTGAGCACGGGCGCGTTTGCCCGCGCCCTCCGGCTCGATGCGCATGGGGCGTTGACGACCGTTGACCAGTTCAATGCGCGGGACACCACGGCGGAAATCACCGCCGCCCTTGTGCTGCCCGCCGCCACCCGGGGAGCGCGCCCGGATGTGCTGCTCTATGACCGCAAGGGCGAGCAATTCCAGCGCCTGCACGCCGGCCAGGATGGGGTCTACAATATCGCCGAGGTGTCGCCGGCCGGGAAAATCGACGTGGTCGGGGCGGAAATGCGCCTGCCCTCGCGGGGCGGCACACCGGAAATGTTCCTGCTCGGGAAAAGCCGTTTTTGGTGGCTTCCGCCCGGCCGAAGCGATCTGGCGGTCCGCCCGGTCGAGACCTATGCCACCGACTTGCCTGGGGTGGACTATAGTGATGTGACGGCAGGCAGCCTGACCGGTGATGGCTCACTCCAGCTCGTCGCCGTGGATCCGCAGG
>CAIXIZ010000227.1 GCA_903919625.1 uncultured Verrucomicrobiota bacterium | reverse complement strand
GGTTGGCCACCGAGCAAAGGGTGCGTTCCTGCCAGAGCAGTCCGTAGGGAAACGCCGGAATCTCGCTCATGTGAATGCCGCCACACACCACGCAGCCGCCGCGTGTGGTCGCCGCGAGCGCCAGAGGGACCAGTGCGCCCACCGGGGCGAAGATGATGGCGGCATCGAGGGGTTGGGGTGGGGGTGCCGATGATGCTCCCGCCCAGACAGCGCCCAGGGATTTCGCAAAGTCCTGCCCCGCGGTGTCACCCGCCCGAGTAAAGGCATAAACCTCCTTTCCCTGGTGCCGCGCCACCTGGATGACCAGGCTCGCGGCGGCGCCGAAGCCATACAGTCCCAGACGCCGGGCAGCGCCGGTTTTGCGCAAACAGCGGTAGCCGATCAGTCCGGCGCAAAGCAAAGGGGCCAGTTCGGCGTCGGCGCCTACGGCAGGGAGCGGCAGGCAAAATCTCTCGTCTGCCACAACGTGGGTGGCGAATCCACCATCCAAGGTATAACCGGTGAACAGCGCCCTTTCACAAAGATTTTCCCGGCCCGACTTGCAGAAGGTGCATTCTCCACATGTCCAGCCGAGCCAGGGAATGCCGACCCGGTCACCTGGTTTGAACCGGCCGGCCCGAGGGCCGGCCGACTCCACCCGCCCGACGATTTCGTGTCCGGGAATCAAGGGCAGTTTGGGAGCCGGCAATTCACCGTCGATGACATGCAAATCGGTTCGGCAGACCGCACAGGCGCCGACGCGCACGAGCACCTGGCCGGCGGCAGGAGACGGGGTGGGAAGATCAGTCTCACGCAGCGGCTGGCCGGGCCCATGCAACATCATCGCGCGCATCATCAGTGGTTCTTGCCCAGTCGGTCAGTACTTCCGGAGCGCGGTCCATTCAGGCATCTTCATGAGAAGAGCAGTAGGCGATGGCCATGATCACAGCCAGCCCGAAAAACCGGGCGGTGGCAGGCAATAGGCTGATAGTTTGTCAGGCCAATCCCGGCCCGATCAAGCGTCGAGCACGAGGTCACCCTGGGGCAGGGCGACACAGGCGAGGCAGGTGCCGGGCTCGGGCTTGCTGCCGGGCTCATTGGCATAGATGACGTTGCCGCTGCGGATGGCCGTCAGGCAGGTGCCGCACTGGCCGGCACAGCAACCGGAGGGCAATGCCACCCCGAGCGAGGTGGCAAACTCGAGCAGGTTGCCAAACTTTGCGTTCCAGTCGGCGGTCTGGCCGGATTTGCCAAACGTAACCTTAAAGGCCGGCGCGGCAGATGTCTCGGCTGTAACGGGTGCGGCTGCCTTCTTTTTGACGCTGGCGGGGCCGAAGGCCTCAAAGTGGACGCGATTGTCGGGCACACCCCATTCCGTGAGCGCGGTGGTGATGGATTCCATGAACGGGCCAGGCCCGCACATATAATAATCGTAGTTGTTGGACGGGAGCAGTTCCTTGAAAAGGTCCACCGTGACACGGCCCTTGTGCTGATAATCCGTGCCTTCCTCGTCAGTGGGGCCGGGCGCGGAGTAGCAGACATGCAGGCGGATGTTCTCATGTTTGGCGGCCAGCTCGGCGACATGCTCCTTCATGATATGGTCGCCGCTGTTGCGGCAGCCGAAGAACCACCAGATTTCGCGTTTGCTGCCGAGCTCGATGAGCTCGTTCATCATGCTCAGGCAGGGGGTGATGCCGACGCCCGCAGAGATGAGAACGACCGGAACCTCCTTGCTGGTGTCGAGGAAAAAGTGCCCGCCGGGCGCCTTGACGTCGAGGATCGTGCCTTCCTGGATGTGATCGTGAAAAAAATTGGAGGAAAGCCCGGAGGGATGCTCCGGTTTGGAGGGCGGGCAGCGCTTGATGGTGACGCGGTAGAAATCAGGATGGTTGCTGTCACTGAGACTGTAGCAGCGGATGACCTTTTTCTTCTGGCCGGGAATATCCAGCTCGAAGGTGAGATACTGGCCGGGCTTGAAGGCCGGGAGCGACTTTTTGTCGTGGGGCGCGAGATAAAACGAGCAGGCGTCGCCGCGGTCGGCGACTTTCCTGGCGACGGAGAACTTGCGGATGCCGTTCCAAGGCGCACCGGCCTCCTCGGCTTTGCGCTGGGCGCGGCGGGCGGAAGCAAGGCTGGTGAGCAGAAGCTCGCGGGCGACATGCTCAGACAGGGACTGGGCCCGAAGCTGACGGGTCTCGCCCACCACCAGGGCCACCAGCTGTCCGGCCACCAGGGCAATGAGCAGTGCGCCGCCGAGCAGCAAAAAAATATTGAGGAGGGAAAGTTCGGGCATGGCGGGAAATTTCAGAATTTACGACGCAACTCAACACGAAAGCCCTGCAGGTTGGACTGTTGCTCACGGACGGCGGCGATCACATCGGCCCGGAGAATCCAGGCGTTGTTCAACGGCCGCTGCCAGCGGATCCCCGCCCCGTATTCGGCGGCGGGCGTGGTGCGCTCGGCGGCATTGCCAAAGGTGTTGAGCGCGGCGACTTCGAACACGAGCTGCTGGTGGAGGTCGAAGAGGTATTCCACACCGAGCGCGGCGCCGTAGGTGTTGTGGCCGGTGTCATCCAGCGTGGGGAAGCCGGTCATGTTGTCGGACTCGAAGACGATGCCGGTGTTGACCAGCACGCCGCCGGCGGCGGCAGCGCGCGCCAGCGATTCCGGGCGATGGAAACCGATCCAGCCATTGAGATAGGGCACCAGCACGTTAGGATTCGAGGAGATGAGGCTGTTCTCGATGAGCAGCAGCACGCCGTCGGCGGTGTGGGTTTTGCCGGGGGCGGGAGTTTGGCCGAAGTTGCCGATGACGCGCACCGTGTTGGAAACGGTGTCAAAGTACCGCCGGGTGTAGGCGGCGGCGACATTGTGGTAACTGAGGTCGCTGGAAGCGCCGGTGCCGTTGATGTAGCCGTAACCGAGTTCCCAGTAGCCGCCCAATGACTCGATAAAGACATTGAGTCCGAACACATCACCCTGATGGTCGCCGCGGAGCGCGGGGGTCGTCACCTGGTCAAAGCCGGCAAAGAAGGTCACGTCCATGTTCGTGATCTGCAGGGCGGCGTTGTTGCGCGCCGGGATGGTAAAGGCGAGACCCTTGAACGCATCCTGCATCCAGATGCCGTTCTGAAACAGCAACGGAATCAGGCCGAAGGTGAAGGGCAGGTCGAGAGCGTTGTCCCGGCCAGTGGCCCCGGCGGTGATGCGGGCGAGATCGCCCTCGAAAAACAGCGCGTCAGGCTTGAGGTCAAACGTGGAATGACCGACGAAGGGATGGTCGCCGGCAAACTGGGCGCCGGTCACCTTGCCATCACGATCGAGCGGAGTGAAGGCGTAATGAATGCGTTCAGTAGAGGTGATTTTAAGATCCAGGTCCAGGTTCGCCTTGACGGCGGCGACGCCTTTTTCGGCCTTGCCGTCGTCGTTCCACGCCACCGCGGTTCGCAGGTCGCCAAAAAACAGGAGCTGGGGATACAGGAGGTTTTTCTCGCCGATCAGGTTGATGCCCGCACCGAGCTGACCGGGACCATACAGCTCGCGGCCCAGCTCCAGCAAAGGTCGGGCGGTGGGATTCGGATGCTTGGCGCCATAGATGTCGAGCTGGCTTTGGAAATCGTAGGGCTTGGTGTTCACCGGGTCGGGCGCAAATGCCGGCGCGGGGCCGCCGGGTGGCACCGGAGTGGCGCGCGGATCCATCACGACCGGGGTGTCGGCGGCCAAGGCGCGCGCGGAGAAGACCAATGCAGTTAAAGAAAGGCAGCGCAGCAGACTCATGGTTGTTTCCCGGGGGCGGGCGCGACGGTGAATTCAGCGGAGGACTCGTGCAAATTGATCATCCATTCATCCATGGCCTGATCCATTTCCGGAGTGGACCCGATGAAATCCATGAAGTACATCGGCTCGGCGCGGCTGCGCATGCGGATGGAAAGACGGTAACGGCCGGGATCTTTGAGGGCGGCGGCGGGGATGGTGTAAGTTGCATCCCGTTGCGAGAGCGGCGGCAGGCTGCGACCTTCCATGCGGACAAAGGGCGGGTGATTCAGCACGCTGGTCGGCACGCCCGAAGGCCGGATGAACGGCAACTGGTCGATGTCGAGGTTGATCGGGAGGTACATTTCGCGGTCGGTCCCCTTGACGTTGGTCGTGAGAAACTTGGTCTGCAGGTTGAAGAGCTGGGTGTCGTCGGGCAGTTTGCCCGCCAGCACATCAGCAGAGTGGAGGTCGGCCATGTCCCCGTGGCTGTCCACATAGCCCGATTCCCACACATTGCGGCCGGCGGCATTGAACAGCGCGATGTCGATCCAGATTTCCGGTTGGGCTCCCAGCGAGCCTGAGGGGAGATTATGGCCCGCATTGGTGTTATGGAGCGTGTAGGCGACCTTCAGCGCGCGGCCGGCCACCGGATCGTTTTTGAAAAACGGGCCGTCGAGGTGGGACCCATTGGCCATAACGGCCTGGCGCAGGGTCCGCTTCTGTTCCAGCATCTTGAGGTTCTCTTCGACAATGTCGCTGGCGTCGGCGCGATCCTCCGGGCTGTCCCATTCCTCGGGGAATTTATAGGCGGTCGGATTCTTGGCGACGGCCTTTTCGAAGTCGGATTTGCCCCAGCCGGCCCGGTAGTCGAACTTGAGCCAGGTCTGCATGGAGAATTTTTTCGCCTGCGGATTATGGGGAAAAATGCCGGGGTGGACGATGGGATAACCGGGACCGTAGAAAGCGTGGTTGTGATGCTCCCGTCCGGGATTGACCGGAACGCCGCCGACGATGGCGGCCGCCGCGGTGGCATAGCCTTCGCCGCGGCCAGGATTTTTCCCCATATGGCATTCCTCACAGGTGGTCCCGTTGGCGGCGGCGGGC
>CAIXIZ010000226.1 GCA_903919625.1 uncultured Verrucomicrobiota bacterium | reverse complement strand
GGGTTCCCTGATTCACGACTGGCTCCGGGATCAGGCAAACGCTGGCGCGCCGACTTAAAGTGTATTAGCTAATGGCGTCTGGTATAACAACACGAGCAGGCACGCCGTCCCGCGGGGGGTGACTATTGCCGGATCCGACCGGGGCGCAGCCGCGGCGGGTTCGGTGAGGGCGGCGGACATCAGGGGTGCAATTTGACTCACGCACTACCCTACCTGAACGCCGGCCAGCCGTCTGCCGGAAAGGGTTGGAAATAACTGTCGGATGCGGCCCTACACCTGGCGCGGCTCCCGGTTCTCCTGCTCGACCCAGCGGACCGCTTCACGCACCAGTTGCGCCCCGCTGGGCAGGCCCAGCTTTTCCTTGATGCGCGCATTGTAGGCCTGAACGGTTTTGATGCTGAGGTGCAGTTCGGAGGCAATTTGCCGCGTGGGTTCACCACGTCCAAGCCGGCGAAAGACCTCCAGCTCGCGGTCGCTCAGACCTTCGACCGTACCGCGCGGGACGGAAGTCCGCCCGACCAGACGTTCGGCGAGGCGGCCCAGGACTTCCGGGTTGGCGTAGACGCGGCCGGCCAGCACCTGCCGGATGGCGTCAATGATCTGGCCGGTGGACTCGCGTTTCATGACATAGCCGAGCGCCCCGGCCCGCAGGGCGCGTTCGGCATAAAACATCTCCTCGTGCATCGAGAGCACGATCACGGCCACATGCGGATGCATGGCCCGCAAATCCTTGATCAAATCCAGCCCGGAACCCGTCTTGAGCGAAAGGTCCACAATGGCCACATCAGGTTTGGCTTTCGCCATGGCGGCCAAAGCGGTGGCGGCGTCCTCGGCCTGGCCGCAAACCATGAAATCGGGCTGCTGCTGGAGCAAGGCCGCCAGCCATTCGCGCACCAGCGGGTGGTCATCAACGATAAAAATCCGGGTCTGGGCGCGGGAAGGCATGGCGCGGAGGTCAAATGGCCGCCGCCCGGGCGGGCACGCGGCAACGCACGACGGTGCCCCCATCGTGGCCGTGCTCGATGTTCAGCTCGCCGTCGAGGATGGCCGCGCGGTGGTTCATGATGCGGAGGCCCACGCCCCCCTGTCCCGGCGGGGCGGAGTTCAGGCCCACTCCGTCATCGGAAACCATGAGGGTGAGGAATGACCCGTCGGTGGTGAGAACAATCTCAATGGACGTCGGCCGGGCGTGGCGGAGGGCGTTGCGGACGGACTCCTGCGCAATGCGGAAAAGCTGGGAGGCGATCTGCTCATCGGTCACCTGGGGCGTACCCTCCGCCAGGAACCGGCAAGGCACATTGCTTTGCCGGCTGATGGCGGCGGCGAATTCCTCGAGCTCAACCGCGAGCCGCTCCGGCGGGATGGCGGTGAGCAACAGTCCCCGGGCGATCTGGCGGGTCTGCATGACCCCCTCCTCAATCAGACGGACGATGCCCCGCGCCTCCTGCGCACACGGGGCGCTGCGCTGGGCGAGCCGCTCCGTCAGCACTTGGGCGGCAAAGGTGGTGGCGACCAGGTGCTGGCACAGGCCGTCGTGCAGATCC
>CAIXIZ010000225.1 GCA_903919625.1 uncultured Verrucomicrobiota bacterium | reverse complement strand
CGGGAGGTGTCGTCGAGGGCAACGAGGGATTGGTAGATCAGCAATGCGCTCGTAATCTCGCCATGGGAATAAAACTCGTTGGCCAGCTGATTGCCCGTGCGTTGCTGCCAGACCCGCCACCGGGCGGAGTCGCCCGTGACCCGGCCATGCTCCTGCCGGAGCAAATCGAGGGTAACCTGGAGCGATTCGTCGTGCCGGTTGAGCGCACTCAGGAGGGTGGCGAGCATGAAGCGGGCCTCGGGGCTGTTGCTGTCGTCCGGATTGTCCGCAATGAAGGACTGGAGGGCGAGCACGGCCGCGTTGCGGTCGCCGGAAAGGGTCAGGGCCTGGGCAGATTTAAAGCGGGCCCGGGCACGATCGGCCTCGCTCAGGTCGAGCAGGTTGAGGCGGTTGAAAAAACGCACCGCCTCCGCATAGTTTCCGAGGGTGAGATGCGTGTCGGCGATCTCGAATTGGGCGGTGAGCGCAAGCCGGCGGTAGCTGTCAGAGTCACCTGTCTGAAACTTGATCGTGGTCTGCAGGACGCTGTAAAAGCTGCCAATGGCCAGTTTGGGGCTGCCGAGCTCGCGCAATGTCCGTCCCAGTTCCAAAAATGCGGCGGGAATCTGCGGATGATCAGGATGATCGCGCACGATGAGCTCATAGGTGGCGGCCGCCTTGACGGCATCACCGCTGAGGCGATAGGCACGCGCGAGACCCAGCAGGGCGACGGTCTGCTCGTCGGGATCGTTGCTGCTTTCGGCCACCTGACGGTAGGCAATGACGGCGGAGGTGGCATCGCCGGCGGTGAGTTTGGCCGCGCCAATCCGGAGCAGACTGGCGCGTTCCGCGGCCAGCGCCCTGGCCTCAGGTGCGGGGTTGGTTGCGAGCGGGTGAGACGGGGTAAGCGATGTGGCGGATGCGGCAGGGGCTGGCTCGGTGAGAGTTGCCGTGGGCGCGAGCACGGCGGCGGCCGCCTTGGTTCCCTCCGGGGGTGGCGCAACCGGAAGCGGTGACCCGCGGTCATCGGCGAGTGCCGCGGCGGGGCCGCCCGCTCCGGCGAGCAGGAGCACCAGCAATACTTTGCTTTGGCAGGGGGTGATCATTTTTGCTCGTAGGTTGCGTGGCTGGCGGGGGGGCTGGGCGGAACGAAGAAGGGCAGGATGTCTTCCAGTTTGGGCCGGCCGGGTGGTGGCGTCACGTCGGGGACAAACTCAATTTTTGGTTTCGGCGCCACGGCGGGTGCGGCATTGGCCGGTAAGGTTGTACTGGTGGCTGCAGCCAAGGTCTGGCTGCCCGTCATTGCGGCGGTCGTGCTGGCCCCGGTGCTGACCATGGCCGTCGCCCAATTTGTGCTCCTGCCCAAGTTGCAAAAAACCCTGCTGGCTGACCCGGGTGCGCCGACGGTTGATGACAAGTCCGCCGCCGCCCATCCCGACAAATCCGCCAAGGCCGACAAGCCTGCCGCCAAGGGCGATAAAAAGGGCGCCGACACCGGACCGAGCTATCATTTCGACAACATCGTGGTGAATCTCGCCGGCACGATGGGCACGCGTTACCTCAAGACCAGTTTTCTGGTCACCGGATCCGACGCGGCGCTCGGGTCAAAATTTGACGCGGCCAAGTCGCAGCTTGGCGACATCACGCTCACGGTGCTGGCCTCGCT
>CAIXIZ010000224.1 GCA_903919625.1 uncultured Verrucomicrobiota bacterium | reverse complement strand
CGATGCAGAAGTAGTGGTCGCGCTGGACCTGCTCGTCGGGCGAGAGGGCCATGCCGTTATCGCGCAGGTAGTCGAAGCCGAACTCGGAAGCGGTGCCGTAGGTGATATCGCAACCGTAGGCGGCCTTCCGTTCGTCACCCGGCATCTGGTTCTGGATGCAACCGACCGTGAGCCCGAGCCAGCGGTAGAGATGACCCATCCACTCCGAGTCGCGGCGGGCGAGGTAGTCGTTGACGGTGACCAGCTGGGTGTTGCGCCCGGTCAGGGCGTTGAGATAAAGCGGCAGCGTGGCGACGAGCGTCTTGCCCTCCCCGGTCGCCATCTCGGCAATGCGGCCCTGATGCAAGGCCAGGCCGCCGATGAGCTGCACGTCGAAGTGCACCATGTTCCACTCGAGCTGATGCTCGCAGACGGTCACCTCACGGCCCACGAGGCGGCGGGCGGCGTTCTTCACGGCCGCGAAGGCTTCGGGCAAAATGGCGTCGAGAGCCTCGCCGGCCTTCAGCCGGGCACGGAACTCATCGGTCTTGGCGCGGAGCTGCTCGTCGGAAAGCGAGCGGTAGACGGTGTCAAATTCGTTGGCGCGCGCGACGACGGGCCGCGCGGCCTCCAGGAACTTCTTATAGTGCCGGCCGGTGAAACGCTTGAAGAGAAATGACAGCATGAAAGGCCGGGAGCGTAGGCGGCAAGGCGGGCTTGGCAAATGGCAAATCGCGACAGGCCAAGGTACGCCGTCTCCTCCGCGACCGTTGGTCCCATGCCACCCCGGGCGGCCAGCCCGGCAGCCGGGCTGCTTCCGGGCGCCGCGCCGCCGGCAAAAGATTTAGATTGCACCGCCCCAAAGCTGCCCCTTGCCTCCCCGTCCCGCGGGCTGCCGGCTCTCGGTAAAAACTGCGGGGTGTAGCTTAGCCTGGTAGAGCGCTACGTTCGGGACGTAGAGGTCGCGAGTTCGAATCTCGCCACCCCGACCAGTTTCCAAGGCACGGCCAGGGGGCCGTGGGCTCATTTGGGGTTTGCACCTGCCTGGCGTTGGCGTTTCCAAGTCCGAGGCTCCTCTCCGCCTTGTCCGACCAAACCCAAGCCCTCCAGCACCTGCAAGCGCGCCTCGCCTATCAGTTTCGCGATCCGACGCTGCTGGAGCGCGCGCTGACCCATCCTTCGTACCTGGCGGACCATCCAAATGCGGCCGGGAGCAACCAACGGTTGGAATTCCTGGGTGATGCCGTGCTGCAGCTCATCCTCACCCAGGCGCTGTTCGAGCTATTCCCGGACGACCGGGAAGGTGCGCTCACCCGGCGGCGGGCCACCCTCGCCAAAGGGTCCTTTCTCACCGGACTCGCGCGCGAACTTGGACTGGAGGCCTGCCTGCGACTCGGCTCGGGCGAGGAAGCGGGCGGCGGGCGCCAGCGCGCGAGCACCTTGGAGGACGGGCTGGAGGCGCTCGTCGGCGCTGTTTATCTCGACAGCGATCTTCCCCAGGTGCGACGCGTGGTCCTGGGCTTTTACGGCCCGCTGGCCGACCGGCTCGAACGCGCCCAGGACGCGGACAACCCCAAGGGCCGGCTCCAGGAGCTCGTGCAATCCACGCAGGGCAATGATGCCCTCCACTATGAGACCGCCCATATCTCCGGGGCCGACCATGCCCGCGAATATGAGTCGCGGGTCCTGCTCCTCGGCACGTTGCAGGGCACCGGGCGGGGGGCATCAAAAAAACTCGCCGAAGAGGCTGCCGCTTACACCGCGCTGGCCGCGCTCCGTCCCACGCGTCCCGGTTGAAGTCAGTCCTTGGAACCCGAATCGGCAAGGAACCTGCTCCAACGCCCGTTATGGGCAATCCACCCGCTGTCGCTTCTTCCCCGCCGGATGCGGTCGGCCGTATCGCCGCGCTGGAGAGTGAGCTCACCCGCACCCGCCGTGACCTCTCCCGGCGGCTGGAGACGCGCACCACCGAGCTGGCCAAGGCCAAGGAAAAATACTACCTCGAGCTGTTGGCCCGTCGGTCGGCGGAAAGCGCCTTGCGCGTGTCTGAGGAAAAATACCGCGGTTTCTTTGAGCATGCCGTCGAGG
>CAIXIZ010000223.1 GCA_903919625.1 uncultured Verrucomicrobiota bacterium | reverse complement strand
TAGGCGGCTAAGATCCGTTCCCGTAAATCCAAGGAGAGAGTTTTCATGCCCCGAGACTGACCGGTCGCGGGAGAAAGACCAGCACAAAACGGCTACACTATTATTTAATATGCTCTAGCGGCAGCGACCGCCTCAGATCAACGCCGCTGGATTTCCGGATTTTGGGCGCCGTCGTGCCGGATGCGGACGGCCCGGTCAGACCGGAGCCAGCGCAGCGAGCTGGCCTGCAACCAGACCGCGCGCCCGGCGTATCGCGCCCGGCCCTGATCCAATCCGTATGGTCTGTCGCATCCGAGACGTTGGTCTCAGGCGAAGCAAATGCCGCCGTCGGGTTGTCCGTCGGCGCGTTTACCTGGTGGCTGGATGGGAGGGCGGCCCGGCCAACAGCTCCGTGACCGCTTGCACCAGCTCGAGGAGGGAAAATGGTTTGTGGATAATGCGGTTCGCTCCGACCCGGTTCGCTTCGTCGAGGTAATCGCGCGATCCAAACACGGTTCCGGAGATTGCAATGATCGGCAGGGCCGGATCCAGGCCCCGCAGGAGCCTGATCGTCTCAACCCCGTCCTGCTCAGGCATGACCATGTCGGTGATGACGAGATCGGCGGGATTGTCCTTGAAGAGCTGGATGCCCTGCTTCCCTTCCGTGGCAACGGTCACCGAATGGCCGGCTTTCCGGAGACCGAGGCTGATGACCGTACGGACGGCATCGTTATCATCGATGATGAGGAGGTGCGCCATGACGAGCGGATGGGGGCTGCGCAGAAAGTTTCATCAGCCGGTCAGCAGCGCAAGGTCATACCGCGTTGGCCCGTGGGGAAACCGGCCGGCCGGCCGGAGCCGCTCCACCGGTCAACCTGTTTCAATCTGCCTTCATTGCCATGCTCCTGGCCGGGCGCTGGGTCACGGTGATGGATCCATTGTTTTCCAAAATCGCGAAATGCACCTCGGCCAACGAGGAGCAGCCGGCCTGCCGCAGCGCCGCATTCAGCTCGTGGTGCGTGAGCTGCGCCTGGGCCAGGGTCTTTTCAAACAGCCGCCCATTGTGCACCAGCACTTCCGGCTGGCCTTCGATCAAACGCTCCAGCCGCTTGCTCCGAAAAGTGAGGTAGCCCGTGAAATAATTCAGCGAAATGAGCGTGCAGGCGGAGATGACCCCCGCCAACACCGAATTGTCGCCGCCGTTCATCGCATTCTGCACGGAATTCGACAGCACCAGCAGCAGCACCAAATCAAACGGGGCCAGCTGTCCGATCTGGCGTTTGCCCGTGAGCCGCAGCAGCCCGATCAGAAACGCATACACAATGATGGAGCGGATGATCAGCTCCCACCAGGCGACAGAGAGAGTCCACATGCCCGCCGAGTTTCCCCCACACCGCCCAAATGTCCATCTTCAAGCGGCCGCCCCGGTGCCGGAAGCCGGAAGCCGGAGGCCAGAGGCCAGAAGCCGGGGGTCGGAAGCAAACCACAATCTCAAATGCCGAAATTTTAACCGTGCCGCCCAGGACGCACATGAAGGTCTGGGCCAATCCGCATACGAGACGTTGGCCTTAAGCGCCGCCTAAGGCACCGTCTCGACGGCGCTGGCCGCGGCACTGGTGCCCCCGGAGGTGATCGCACGCACGCGGTAGGTGTAGGTGGTGGTGGTGTTGGTGGGCGCGGCCAGGCTTTCGCTAAAGGTCGTGGAGGTGGTCGAGCCCACTATGTCAAAGACCGTGGGCGTCGCGGCCGCCGCCCGTTCGATCACATAGGCCCCCACCGTAATCTGGGCTCCCGAGCCAAGGGGATCGAGGACCGTAGGCAGTGCCGGGGAGGCGGACCAGGAGAGATTCGACTCTGAGAGGGTCGGGTCGTAATTGGCGGTCAGGCCGGTGGGAGCGGCCGGCACCGCCACCGATGGAACGACGTTGAGCCGCATAAACCGGCTGCCGGACGACACCGCGGGCACGCTGTCGCGCACCGTCACACGCGCGGTGTAAACCTGCTGGACATCAGTACTGTTGCCGGCGACCGAAAGCACAAAGGGATTGTCGGTGAGGCCGCCAAACCCGGTGAGGCTGTGGGTGCCGGATGTGCCGAAATAGGGCGGGGTAAGGGTGACCAGGGTCGTCCAGGTGACGAGGTCAGGGGAAGACTGGACCTGGATGGTCAGATCATCGGCGCGGACATTGAAATCAAAGGTCTGCGTGAGAAAGGTGCCGGCGCCGCCGGGGAGGACGGTGAGCGAGGGGAAGCCGTTTTGCGTGGTGGACTGGAACAAGGTCTGGGGAGACCCGGCCAGCGTCTGTCCGGTGGCGTAATTGAGGATGAGGCTAGTGAACGCCTGGTCGGCCGCTGAAGCCCCGTTGAAGGTGGTGCCGGACAACCCCGCGTTGTTGCTGTTCACGAAGGTGCCAAAGATGGTCTGGCCGAAATACTGGCCGGCGCTCTGCTGCTGCGGCGTAGCGGTGATGGAGAAGGTGCTGGTGAAGCTGAAAATGTTGCTGGGGCTGGACTGCACGATGACATTGGTCGAATCCTCGATGACCTCAAAGAAGAACTCGAAATTGGCCAGCGAGGCGACATTGGCGGCCACCCGGGCGTCGTCCTCGGGGGTGCCGGCCGGAATCAGGCTGAGTGCAACCAGCAGGTCGCGCTCCGTGGGGAGGCTGAGGAAGTTGGTGACCCGGGAGCTGCCGCCGTTGGGGAACTGGCCGCTGGCGGCCGGGAGGAACAGGCTGTTGCTCACCGGCGTGAAGGACTTCACCAGCGTGGAGGAGGTGAAGTCAGTCGCGCCCGCCGACACCGCCCGGAGATTGACCTGCACATTGAAGGGTTCCGAAGGGGTCACATCGGCGAGGCCGGTGTTGCCAATGGTATACTGGATGAAGACCGGATCCTCGGGGTGATAGGGATAGTTGGAGGCGAGCCCGGAGAAGCTGCTGATGACGATCCGCGCGGCGCGTGTGACGTTGAACCCGGGGCCGACCACGGCGGTGTTGTTCGCCAGCGTGAACTCGGGCTGGTTCGTCGCTCCCGCATAGCGCACGAGCAGGAAATAATTTCCCGTCGGGATGGTGAACGGCAGGTTGATCGCGCCGGAGAAAACCGCCTGGTTGCCGGAGACCAGGGTGTCCAGCTGGGCAAAACTGCCGAGGTCGATGTCGTCCGCATCACCGAAAGTGGTGTTGGTCGAGAGATGGATTTCGAGGTCGGCCGCCGCAAACGAGGGGTTGGCGGAAAAATCCGCGCCCCCATTGGTCACCCCGATGGTGACCGGCAGCCGGCCGGAGCCATTGGCGTCGTCGAGCAGATAGGTGCCGGTGGGCGCGACCACGCTGCTGACCTTGAGGTCGAGATTCGAGGTCGGCACGGCGGCGTGATCCGCGGGATTGGTGACGCGGTTGACGGCATTGGTGGCGGGAATGGGCGAGAGCACCTGCAGCCCGTCCACATACGCGGCCGAGGTCGTGGTCGTGCTGTTTTGCGCATAGACCCAGCTCAGGGTATGCGTGCCGGGACCGAGGAGGAACGCGACATTGGCCCAGTTGGTCGTGCCGGAAATCACGGCCTGGACGGGATCGGTGAAGAAACTGGTTGTCGGCAACTGCGCCAGCTGGCCGTCGATGAAGAAACTGAGCGTGTCCGGGACCGAGCCAAAATTGTCGGTCCGCCACCAGAAATTCGTCATGGCGGGACCGCTGACGGTGACCGACAGGGCGGCCTGCTGCCCGGTCTGCAACGCGGGGGACTCGGCATAGGTGCCGCCCACCGGGGCGCCGGTGGTCCCGGTCAGCGGGTTGTTGTCAATCACGCCAAACCAGGAGCCGTCGCCGCTGGCGATGAAGCTGGGCAGGTCGAGATCGAGGCGGGCGAAGCTGGAGGCCGAGGCGCTGTTCTGCGTGTAGGTCCAGGTGATGGTATGGGTGCCGGCCGGTACGGAGATGACCGACGACTGGTAGGAAGGGGCGAAGCCGGTCAGCACGCTCACCGGCTGCACGCTGGTGCCATGGGTCCAGACATTGGGCGTGGTGCCCGTGGCGACAAAGGTCGTGCCCGGGGTGGTCGTCGTGACCCCGACATTGCTGAAATCGTCACCCGCCACAAAATTCACGATCGTGTAGGTTTCGTCGGCGACCAGCAGGCCGCTGGACTGCGCCGGCGGAGCCACGCCGTCGATGGTGTACGCGACGGTGTCGCTGGCGCTGCCCACGATCAGCCACGGCGCGCGGATGGTGGTGGGGCCGGTGACACTCATGGTGAGGGTGGCCACCTGGCCGGGGGAAAGGGCGGGGGTCTGGAAAGTCTGGCTGCCGGAGGCCTTGTTGTCGGTGACCGAGGACCATTGGGCGTTGCCGCCAAAGCCAAAGGTGCCGAAGCTGAGCGCCTGGCCGGGGGCGTTGGTTTTTTGCAGGAAAACCTGGCGCACTCCGGTCGCCACCACGGAACTGCTTTCGTTGACATTACGATCACGGTTGACGGCAAAGATCAGAAAATAATTACCGCCGACGGTGGTGGCCGAAATGGGCACATTGAAGGCCGGGATGGTGGCGCTGGCGGTGGCGGACAGTCCGCCGGTGAAGGAAGAGGCGAACAGCAGCGTCTCGGCGGCGGGGTTGAACACGGGCGTGCTCGAAAGATAGACCTCCAGCAACACCGCGGTGCCGGCCGGGACCGCACCGGGCGAGCCATCGCTCAGGGTGAAGGAGACGCCCGTGAGCTGGAACGGACCGGCGCCGTTGAGGCTGATGGAATTGGGCGCGACGATATTGGAAATCTGCAACGACGGCCGTTGCAGGGTCACCGGGGTGGCGGCGGTGTTGTTGGCGAGATTGAGGTCGATCAGTCCCGGAGGCAGGGTGATCTGCGAGACCAGATCAAACGGCCCCTGCCCAAAGTCAGGCACGGTGATGCCGGCAAATGTGACCGCCCGCGAGGCGCCGGCGGAAATCGTCGTGGTGATGGTCTGCGTGCCCAGCAACGTGTCCCCCAGATCCACGGCGGCATCGGTCGAAAGGTAAAGGCTGACGACGGTGCCGGGCGGAATGTCGAAGCCGCCGAGATTGTTGACCGTCACGGAAGTGCTGGGGAGCGCGGTGTTGACGCCGAGGCTGGTGCTGGAAAGGGCGGGGGCCGTCACGCTGGCGTCGAGCGCTCCGATGGCGACCTGCTGCGCGGTCACCGCGACCTGCGCCCCCACGACCGCCCCGGTGCCATTCACGACAAAGATCAGGTTGTAGATGCCGTTGAGCACATTTTGCGGCAGATTGATGGGATGCGCTGCGACGGGCAGCGTGACACTGCCTCCGGCGGCGAGCCCGCCGGTGAAGGTGTACTGGTCGAGCAACACGTCGGCCGCCCGGTCGAGCGTGGTGTCGGTCGAGAGGAAAACCTCAATGCTGACGTTGCGTGACGCGGGGACCGCGCCCGCGCCGAGGTTGGTGAGCCGGTAGCTGACATTCCCGAAGGTGCCCCCGGCGGCGGCCACGCTCGTGGTGTTGGGGAACACAAAGTTGCTCAGGGAAAAGGTGGGGCCGACCAGCGTGACGGCGGTGGCGGCGGTGTTGTTCGCGAGATTGCTGTCGGTCTGGCCGGCTGCCAGCACGACATGGCTGAGCAGGAAATAACCGCCCGGCGCGACATCCGGGATGGCGACATTGATCCAGTTCAGGAGCGAGCTGCCGAGCGAGGGGAGCGGCCCGTTTTGCGAAATGCTCTGCAACAGGATGGCGGTGCCGTCGAGGGTGGGTGAGGCCGACAGGTACAGCTCCATGGTGAAGCCGGCCGCGTAGGCCTGCGCGCCCTGATTCTGCACAAAGGCCGCGACACTGCCCAGGGTGGTGTTGACCCCAAAGCTGGTCGTGGCCGTCACCGGGACGGTCACCGCGAGATCGGCGGAGCTGACGGTGATGGGCACCGCCAGCGCATCGTTCGACGTTCCGGGGTCACCGTCCGTCGCACCGCTCTCCGCAAAGGCGCCGTCGTTGTTGACCACGAAAAACAGATTGTAGGAGCCGCCGGGCGTGCCGGCGGGCACGGTGATGGTGCGGGGCGCAAGCGGCAGGGAGACGGCCGAGGGGCCGGCGGCCAGCCCGCTGGTGTAGGCAAAGCTGTCGAGCAGCGTGGCGGTCGCCGCACTGAAGGTCGAGGAGGTGGAAAGATAGGTCTGGATGAGAAGCTGGCTGCCGCTTCCGGCGGGCAGCACGCCGCTGTTGAGATTGCGCAGCGTGTAGGTCACGCCCACCAGCGAACCGCCGGGGCTCACGACCGTGCCTCCGGGCAACACGGCGTTGGTGATGGCAAAGTCCGGCCCTTTGACGCGCACCGGCAGGCCGGCCGTGTTGTTCGCCAGCGTGGCATCGGAATTGCCGGGCGCGGGCGTGATGTTGGCCAGCAGCTGATACGCGCCGGGGGGGACCGCCGGCACAACGACATTGGTGAACTGTTCGAGCCGGCTGCCGGTGGCGACGAGCGTCGCCCCGTCCGTGATGGAGGCGACGAGCGTGTCATCCGGACTGACAGTGCCGTCCGTGGACAGGTAAAGCGAGACGGTGAAGCCGCCGGAAAAGGCCTGCGACCCGATGTTTTGCGCGGAAACATTGACAAAGCCGAGGGTGGCGTTGGTGCCGATGATCTGGGCGCCGCCGTCGGCGGCCGCACCCACGGTGGGCAAGGTCGGCGCCGAGACCGCGAGGTCGTAGGATTGGACACTCACGGTGGTCGCCGCGCTGTCCAGCAGCGCGCCGGTTTCCTTGACCGCATTGTTTTCGTTGACCGTGTAGATCAGCTGAAAGACGCCACCGACCATGCTGGCCGGCACGGTGAAGCTTTGGGCCGGAAGGGCGACGGCTGCGCCGGCCGCGAGCCCGCTGCTGAAAGTGAACTGGCCGATCTGCACGTCGGCCGCGGGATTGTGTGTGGTCGTCGTGCCGAGGTAGGCCTTGATCAGCAGGCCGACGCCGGCGGGGACGACGCCAAGATTGCCGTTGCTGAGCGTGGCCGTGACCCCGGTGAAAGCGCCGCCGGCGGGTACCGTGTGCGAACCGGCGACCGCCAGGCCGCCCAGCGTGAGATCCGGGCCGACGATCGTGACCGCCGTCGCCCCGCCATTGACGGAGATGCCGCCCACGGGCGTCACCTGCGAGATCAACGAATAGCTCCCCGGCGTCACGCCGGGGATCGCCACATTGGGCGCGACAAAGGTGACGGTGACCGAGCCGAGGCCGGCCAGCGGCGGGCTTTGGGTCGACGAGGCGAGCAACACGGAACCGGAGTCGATGACCCCGTTGGTGGAAAGATACAGGCTGACCACATAGCTCCCGGTCTGGGTGGCGGAGCCCGTGTTCTGCACGGTGACCGTGACCGGCTGCACGACGGAATTGACGCCAATCGTGGCGGAGGGCACCACCGGCGGCGTGATGGTGAGGTTGACGCCGCTCACCTGCGCCGCGCCGAAGGCGGGCGAGAGATTGATGAAGCCGGAAGGGTCAAACTGGCCGTTGCCCAGCTGGCCGCCGGCATTGTTGCCGACCGTGAAGACGACCCCGCCGGCGGTGCTGGCGACCGTAAAATCCGCGCCGCCGGTCACGGCCGCCCAGGGCGCAAGACCCGGCTCGAGGCCGATGGCCTGCGGGGTGAGATAGAAATTGGTCGCGCTGGTGGTCGAGACCGGCAGGTCGAGCTCGCCCGTGAAATTCAGGCCCCAGCCAAAGAGCGCGCCGGCGCCATCGATCGCATAGCTGAAAAAATCCCCCGCCCCGATGGCGGAATACGTCTGCGTGACCGCGATGCGGGCCGGGGCGGTCACGCTGGCCCCGGTGTTGGAGCCGTTGCCGACCTGGCCCACGTTGTTGAAACCCCAGGTCCAAAGCTCGCCGCCGTTGCGCAACGCAAGCACATGGCCGTAACCGCCGACGATGTTGGTCCAGGCGGTCTGGGTGCCGATTTGCGTCGGGGTGGAAAGGCTGAAGGGCACCCCGGCCGTGCCGCCCTGGCCGAGCTCACCGGTGCTGTTGTCGCCCCAGGCCCAGAGGGTGCCGGTGGTCGCCTCGATGGCGATGGCCGTGAACGCGTTGGCGGTGATGGCCTTGTAACGGCGGGAGCCGCTGTTCACGAGAATGGGCGTGCTGTGCGACAGGGTGTTGCCCTGCCCGAGCTGGCCGGAGGAACCGGCTCCCCAGGCATACACTCCGCCGGTGATGCCCAGGCCGGGCACGTCGACCAGCGCGAGCCCGAAGTTCTGGCCCGCGGCCACGGCGCGCACCTGGGCGCCCGCCGGCAGGGTTACCTTGACCGGCGAGGACGAGGTGCCGGTGCCACCGGTGCCCAGCTGGCCGGAAGCGTTGTTGCCCCAGGCCCAGAGCGTCTTGGTGTTGTCGACGGCCAGCGAAAAATCCGCCCCCATCGCCACCGCGGTCCAGACCTGGGCGCCGGCAACCGGTGCGGGCTGGGAGACCGAGACGGTGGTGACGCCCTGGCCGAGCTGGCCGAGGGTGTTGCTGCCCCAGGTGCGCAGCACGCCAAGGGAATCAATCGACCCCGCGAAGTCCTGCCCGGCCGCAATGGTATCGGCCCGCGCGGCCGCCGCGAGGAGCACGACGCCCAGGCCGAAGGCCAGCCGGCGGACGTAGTGGTGGAAATTGGGTATCATGGGCGGCCGGTTACGAAATGGACATGGGCGTGAACGGCAGGGGATCACGGCTTGGCGGCGGCGGGCGCCGGTTTGACGGCGGCAGGCGCCGGCTTGACCGGCGGCACGACCGGGAGCGGCTTGAACGGATCCGTCCCGTCGCGGAAGCCGGGAAGATCCTCCCGCTGGATTTCCATCGAGCGCACGTCCGCCGAGTTGAACATCTGCTCAATGGGCGCGCCATCGGGATTGATGGTCTTGGCGGTGATGAAGATGATGAGGTTCTTCATCGTCTCATTCTTCCCCGAAGACTTGAAAAGATAGCCGATGATCGGCATGTCCCCGAGCAGCGGCACCTTGGTGGTGCTTTTGTTGGCGTTTTTGCTCATGAGCCCGCCGATGCCCATCGTATAGCCGTCCTTCAGGGAGACATTGGTGGTGGCCTTGTTGGTGCCGATGATGGGGATGTCGGTGCCGCTGAAATTGATCGAGCCGGTCTTCTGGCTGACCTCGGGCGCGAGGGTGAGCTGGATGAAGCCGCGGGCGTTGACCCGCGGGGTGACCGTGAGGATGACGCCGATGGGCTTGAACTTGAAACCGGTCACCTGGTAGGTGCCGGTCTGCGCGTTGAACTGGTAGTCGGGAATCGGATCCTCTTCGCCCACATTGATGACGGCCTCCTGGTTGTTCAGCGTGACGATGGTGGGGTTGGAGACGATCTTGGTGCCGTTGAGGGACTGGAGCGCGCTGATCACGACATTGAACTGGGCGGCGGAGAAGACGGCGGTGGTGGTCTCCGCCTTGTCGATGGGGTTCGCGAGGGTGTTGAGGTTGGTGAGGGCCGCGGTGACGGTGTTGCCGAGGGCGGCGGCGGTGGTGGCGGTCGTGCTCGAGGTGTTGTTGTTGGTGAGGGAGTTGGTGGGCGGACCGACGCCGGCGGTGAAGGTGGAGGAGGAGCTGTTGCCGTTGGCCGTGGTATTGCCGCTCGTGGTGCCGTTGTTGGTGTTCGTGGTGGTGCTGTTATTGTTGCCGTTGCTGCCGGTGACGCCGGTCGTCTTGTTATAGTTGATCCCGGCCGGGCCGGCCGACAGGCCGTAGCCGCTCAGGGAGGACCAGTTCACCCCGATGTTTTTGATGTCATTGCTGTCCACCTCGATGAACTTGGACTCGATCATCACCTGGTCGGTGGCCTTGTCGAGCTGCCCAATGAGCTCCCGGATGCGGCGCATCTCCGATGGCGGGGCGCTGACCACGATGGAATTGGTGCGCTTGTCGACGATCGGCGAGGGATCCTTGGCGTCCTGCAGTTTCTTGATCGTGTCCACCAGGGTGGTCGCATCGGCGTAGTTCAGCACAAACACCTCCTTGGCGAGCGGCTCCTGGGCGAGCGCCTCCTGGCTGACGACCTTGATGATCGACCCATCCTCAATAAAGGTGTAGCCGACGGGCGAAAGGACGACCTTGTAAATGTCGCGCCAGGTCACGTCGCGCAGCTTGATGGAGGTCTTGCCCTGGAGCGTGTCGGGGATGACGACGTTGATTTCAAACAGATCGGCCACATTGCGCAGGATCGTGCGGATGTCCTCATCGGGAAAATCGATGGTGCTGACCGTGTCCTGCGATTTGGTGATGCCGGCTTTGGCCACGTCAGGCGTGACCACAAAGCCCGGGGCCGGAGCGGGGGTGGCGGGGGTGGCGACCGGGGTGACCGCCGCCGGGGCTGGCGCGGGCGCGGCAGCCGCCGCAGCGGGCGCGGTCTGCGCGCCAAGACGGGCGGCGGCAAGCAGGGCGACGGAAAGCAGGAGACGCGTTTTCATTTTCGTTTGTTGATGGGCTGGGTGTAGGTCTCGTCGTGATAGCGAAGGGTGAACGTGCCGCCCTCAATGGCGGTGATGGTGAGCTCGTAAAGTTTGCCGTCCTTGGCGTAGGTGCCGCGGACTACATCCCCGACCTTGCGGCGGGTCATGCCCCCGAACAACAGCACCGGCTCGCCGCCGATGACGATGGTGCCGCTGGGGTTGATCAGCTGGGCGATGGCCTCCAACAGCTCGCGGTCGGGCTGGAGGCGGGGCGCGCCGGCGGGATCCACCGCCCCCGCGACGCCCGGATCGGTCTCGGTGAAGTTGGCCGGGTTAAAGGGATTTTTCAGCGCGGTGGCCGGCGGCAGTGCGCCCGGCTCGCGCGCAGCAAGCAGGGTTTGGGCCAGTGCGACCGTCTCCGCGCGGCGCCGGGGCGGCGGGATGTCCGACTTGGCGGCGCGCAGGCCTGGCGCCAGGGCGGCCGCCAGCACGAGGAACAGCAGGGGGAAAACGGCGGGACGGAGTTTCATGGCGCAGGCGGCCGCAGGGCAAAAAGTTCCACGCTGAGCTGGAGGGTGAGCTTGCCCGCCTGTTCGCCCTCGGGCGCGGCGCCCCCGACGGAGGCCGCCGCGATGCGGCTGAAATGCGGCCCGCGCTCCACCCGGCGCAAGAGGTCGACCAGTTCCCGGAATTCTCCCTGCACATAGACCGCGAAGCCCAGTCCGCCGTAGGCGGTCCTGGGCGGGGTCTTGCCGGGCGCCCCCGGGATGAGCAGGCCCAGGGCGTTTTGCTTGGGTGAACCGGCATCCTTCACCCCGGCCAGGTCTTCCAGGTTGGAAAAATACTGGATGTTCCGGATGTTGTTGGTGGGTTTCACCGCCCGCTCCTCCACGGCCTTGTTGGCGGCGACGAGCGCGGTGTACTGCTCCTGCAGGCTGGGAATGCCCGTGGCGGCACGGGCGTAGTTCAGGTTGTTGGCCAGCAGCTCGGCCCTGGCCTTGTTTTCATCCCGCTGCTTTTCCAGCTCGTCCATGGTATCCCAGCGGAAATACAGAGTCACCAGCAGGACCAGGCTCACGAGCGCGCACGTGATGCCGACGGGCTGCTTCTTGAACAGCTGGATGAGATCCTTGCCCGTCAGCGCTTTCATTTGGGCGCCTCCTTTTCCTTGGCCGGTTTCGGCGCGGTGTCCTTAAGCTTGAGGGAAAGCTCAAACGTGACCCAGCCGTTCGGATCGCGGGACGGCGAGGTGGGCGAATCCACGGACTCAAACTGCGGGGCGAACTCCGGATCCGTCCGCAACTGGCTGATGTAGTCGTCGAGATACCCGGCCGCGTCATTCAGGGCGGCCCGCACGATCCCCCGCAGGGCGATGTTGCCCGGGGCAATCCCGGTGGCCGCATGATAGTCCACCAGGCTGATCGCAAACTTCGGCGGCAGCGTGGACCCGAGATGCAGCAGAAAGTCGGAGAACACAAATTTGGTGGCCGTGAAATCCCGCAGCTCCAGCAGCTTCTTCTCCTCCTCCTGGTATTTTTTGTACAGCTCCACCTGCGCCTTGCTCTTGGGCTCGTCCCGGTCGATGTCGGCCTGCAGGCGGGCCGTTTCCGTGATATAGCCGCGCATGGTGATCTCGCGGGAGAGCGTCAGGAGCAGCAGCAGCAGCGTGACAAAACCCGCGCCCACGTTGATGAAAAAAGACGTGCGGACCGTCTTCGTGTCGGGCAGCCGCTCGAGGTTCCGGAAGTTGGGATGCCAGGCCGGGGTCAGCACCGGCTTTTTGTCAGCGGGCTTTTTCTGGAGCAGCGACATGGCGGGGATATTGGGCCATCAGCCCGAAGAGCGCCAGGTGACGCGCATCCTGCGCGTCCGCCGGCACGGACTCGGCAAAGGTGATCTGCCGGGATTGCAGCCAGGCCGGCAGCTCGAGCGTCAGCACGGGCACGGCCAGCTGCGCCGCCACCACCCGCTCCAGCCAGCCAAGCTTCGGCGGCAGCAACGGGCAGATGACCTGCCCGATGGACTGGCCGGTCTGCACTTCGTAGAAACCGATGGAGGACTGCAGTTCCTTCAACAGGCGCTTGATGAGCAGCGGCCCAAGGCCGGTGAAATCGAAGGCATTGGCAAAAAACAGCTTCCGGGCCGATTCCTCGTCCTTGAGGTTGAGCTCCTTCTGCACCACCGGAATCATCCCGTCCAGCCCTTGCGAGATCGCCCGCGCGGCCTCCAGGCCTCCGGCGGAAACGATGAAGGACTGGGTGCTGTCCGTCCCGATCTCCAGCACCAAGGTGGGCGTCTTGTTCTTGGAAAAATTCAGGTAGTCGGTCAACGCCCCCAACGTGGCCAGCGTGCCCAGTTCCAGCCGGTCGGGAAAGAGCCCGCCGGCGAGCAGGTTGTCCTGCAGGTTGTTGACGTCCTCGTTCGGCAGGCCGCAGATGATGACTTCCTTTTGCGTCGAGACCAGGGTGTCATACTCGGTGCCATCCTGGGTTTGCAGCAGGGCCAGGGTGTGTTGCGCCGGCTCGATCCTCAGTTGTTGCGCCGCGACCTCATCGAGGTAGCCCGCCTCCTTCGCGCGCTTGGGCTCTATCGTGACCCGCCGCACGAGCCGGCGCGGCGGATAAACCCCGCACACCGCCTGCACATAACTGCCGATTTTTTTGGGCTGGATCAGTTTCAACGTGTCCGCCAGCGCCCCCGGGTTGTCCGTTTCACACTCCCGGATCTCCTCGATCACCAACGGTGGGACCGCCGCCGAAGTACGGGCCAGCAGCATTGTATGGCTGTTGGCATCGACGAAGAAATTTTTGGTTTTCGGAGAAAGAAACATACACGCGTCAGCAGGCCGCCGGCCGGATGGAAAAACAGCGGAAACTGGGCAAATGCAAATCCAAGGCGCCATGCTCCCAGCCGCCTGCCCGGGAGACAAGCCTATTCCCATCATTTCCGCCCTGGCCGCCCGGCGCAAACCGCGATCAGTCAGCGCCCCGCAAGGGGCGCGCTCACTTCTGCCACGTGCGCTTCTTGTGCCGGTTGGCTTTGAGACGCTTGCGGCGCTTATGCTTGTTCATTTGCAGACGCCGCTTCTTTTTGAGGTTGCCCATGGGTTGACGAGTTTGGTGTTGGTTAAGCTGGCACCGTGCAAACCACCCGCCCCCCTGTCCAGCCCGAATTTTAGGGCCGCCCCCATCCGCCGGATTCCTCCCCCCTCGGAATGGGAGGCGGTTTCCCCGGGCGCCGGGGCCGGATATTCCCCGGTCAGGCTCCGGCCTGATCCGCCACCCGTGCCTGGGTGGTCGA
The DNA here is from genome assembly GCA_903919625.1 of uncultured Verrucomicrobiota bacterium. Lineage (GTDB taxonomy): Bacteria > Verrucomicrobiota > Verrucomicrobiia > Opitutales > Opitutaceae > CAIYUN01. The sequence continues at coordinate 783 of CAIXIZ010000223.1, read as the reverse complement.
AAACACTAGCTCCGTGCACACGGCCGTCTCCGGCACGCCCAGCAACCGCGCGGCCGCACGCCGATAAAGTCGCATCTGCCCCGCGTGGCGTGCGGCCTCCGGCCGGGCCTCCGTCTTGAAATCATACACGGTCGCACGGCGCACGGCGCCGCTGCCTTCGCGCTGGATCACCACGCGGTCGAACACCCCGGACACCCAGACGCCGTCGAGCACCGCCTCGAAGCTCTTCTCGCGCCACACTTCCGCATTCGCATCCGGTCGCAACCACACCTCCGCCAGTCCCGGGGCGCGCAGGCATTTCAACGCCAGTTCCACCGCTTCCTGATCAGCCCCCTGCTTCCGCCATGCCGCGGCCCACCGCGCCGCGTCCCCTTCCCCGCCCCATTCGACTTCGGCCAGCAGGCCGTGCACCGCTGCGCCTAACGCCGCGCCATCCACGGCCGTCAGCGAGAACAAGCCCGCGCCATCCACCGCGCCCCGTGTTCCATCCGAAGGCCGCCGTGCCTCCAGCCGTGGCGCCCCGGATGCACCCGCCAGCGGTTCCAGCCCGATCGGGGCGGTTTCCTCGTTCCCCGGCCCCGTTCCCTGGTTGGCGCCCGCCGTTCCCGGGTGGCGCGGCCGCGCCTCGTACCACTGGGCCTCGCCTTCGCTCCAGGTTTCGCCGAGCGTCTCCCGGAGCAGACGGGGATAATTGTTCGACCGGGCAGTTTCCTGGCGCGGCTCGGTGATGAGGTACATCGCGCGTTTCGCCCGGGTCATCGCCACGTACAGCACACACAGCGC
>CAIXIZ010000222.1 GCA_903919625.1 uncultured Verrucomicrobiota bacterium | reverse complement strand
GGTTCACGTCGCCGCACCCGCGCGGCTTCCGGGAAGACCTCGTCGCGGCCTACGCCCGGCTGCCCAAGCTGTGCGAATATGTCCACCTGCCGATGCAAAGCGGCAGCAACCGCATCCTGCGCGCAATGAACCGGCCCTACACCCGCGAACGCTATGCGGAGATCGTGGCGGCGTTACGGGCCGCGCAGCCGAAGATGCATTTTTCCACCGACGTGATTGTCGGCTTTCCCGGCGAGACCGACGCGGATTTCGCCCAGACGCGCGAGCTGTTTGCCGCCGGCGATTTCGACATGGCCTATGTTTTCAAATATTCCGTCCGCACCGGCACGCCGGCGGCCACCATGCCCGACCAGGTGCCGGAGGCCGTGAAGGAGGAGCGCAACCAGAACCTGCTCGACCTGCTCCGCGACAACTCGCTCCGCCGCAGCCAATCGCTGGTGGGGACCGTGGCGGAGGTCCTGGTCGAAGGCCGGGACCAGACCGGCCAATATTTCACCGGACGCACGCGTGGCAACCGGGTGAGTGTGTTTGCGGCCGAACCCCGGCTGGTCGGCCAGCTCGTGCCGCTGAAAATCGAACGCGCGAGCGTGAGCACGCTGTACGGCGAGCTGGTGCTGGCGGGGGTGCCTTCCGCGCTCGCCTAGTCCCTTATCTTTCCCCTTCCTCTTCCCCTTTCCTCTTTCCTCTTTCTCTTAATCTTTCTCTTCTCAGTCCATGTCTGTCCAATTCGATCATGAACGTCTCAAAGTCTATCAGGAAGCTTTGCGTTTTGTCGCCTGGGCTGACACGATTATTGACGAACTGCCTGCCAAGCTCTCCGCCCGCGATCAGCTCGAACGCGCGTCCACCAGCGTCCCCCTGAACATTGCGGAGGGCAACGGCAAACGTTCGCGGCCCGACCGATGCCGCTACTTCGATATCGCCCGTGGCTCCGGTGTCGAGTGCGCCGCCTGTCTGGATGTGCTCGTGGCGCGTAAAAAACTGTCTCCGGAAAAAGCAACCGAAGGGAAAGCCATCCTCCTCGAAGTGGTGGCGATGACCGCCGGGCTCATCGCACGTTTTGCGCCGGAACCGGCCGTTGGACAGGTCGGGGAGGATCCTGCGCCTTATCTCACTGAGTATGTCTTGGTTGAGAAAGAGAAAGATTAAGATTAGGAGAAAGAGAAAGATTAAGAGAAAGAGTACAATCCACCCATGTCACTTACCACCGCCACCCTCATTCCCGGCCTGCTGCTGTTCGCATTCGGCACGTTGCTGCTAATCGGCGGCAGGTCGGCCGGTACTTTTTGCAAAGCCCTGCCGCGCTCCCCGGCGGCGGCGGTGGTGCTGTTTGGCGGGGCGGCGGCGTGGTTCCTCTTTGATCTCGCCCACATCTCCAATGCGGACCTGATCGTCTTCAGCAGCCCCACGCCGCTGGTGGTCGGCTTCGGGCTGCTGGCGGTGCTGTCCTTCAAATATGCGCCGGACTTTCTCGCCGTGCGCGGGCTGGCGGCGCTGGCGTTGCTGGCCGCGTCACCGCTGCTGACGGCCGGTTTCATGAATTTTGCGCACTGGCAGATCAATTTTTACAAGGTCGCCGTGTATGTCGCCATCGTGCTGGGCATCTGGCTCGGCGCCCAGCCATGGCGGCTGCGAGATTTCCTCAACTGGCTTTTTGCCCGGCCCGGCCGGCCCATGGGACTCGGCGGTTTGTTTGCCGGTTACGGACTGTTACTGGTCGTGGTGGCTTTCACCTACTGATTGTTCCGATGCCACCCGCCGTACCGTCGCCTGTGCTGCTCGTCCTGGCAGGACCCGCCGGTTCCGGCAAGACCACGCTGTGTGAACGGCTCATTGCGTCCGAGCCGGACTTTGCCCGCGTCATCACCGCCACCACGCGCCCGCCCCGCCCCGGCGAAACCAATGGCCAGGACTATCATTTTCTCACGCCGGGGCAGTTCGACGCCAAGCTCGCCGCCGGCGAATTCCTGGAATGGGCGTGGGTGCATCAAAAACACCGCTACGGCACGCTCGCGAGCGCGGTGCTCGGACCGCTCGCGGCGGGCCGCAGTCTGGTCATCAACGTTGACGTCCAGGGAGTCGCCCACTTCCGTCACGCCGCCGCGGGCAACCCGCTGCTGGCGCATGCGCTCGTCACCGTTTTTATCACGGTGCCTCCCGCCGAGCTGCGTCGCCGCCTCACCGCCCGCGGCGAAAACCCGGCCGAAATCGAACGGCGCATGACGACCGCGGAACGCGAATTGCCGGAAGCCGGCAAATTCGACCATTGCGTTGAAAGCCGGACCCGCGAGGACGACTTTGCCGCATTGCTCAGGATTGTCCGGCCGGCTCGCAGCTAATCTGCAAATCGCGGGCGGATGGACTCCCGCGGGGCCGCGGAAATCAATCTTTCTTGCCTAAACTGGCCGGAAGCATACATTAGATTCATGACCACGCGGCCCCACGTTGGACATTTATTGCGTCAGCTCCTGCCCCTCGTCACCCTGATGTGCGTGTCCGGAACGATCCTGACGAGCGGTCAGGGGCAGACCCCCAGCTCCAGTCGTGCGCCACTTGTGAATTCAAAGCAGGGACAAAGCTCGAAACCTGCCGCACCCGCCAGCCCCGCCGCCCCCCCTGCGACACCTCCTCCGGCATTCACCGGCCCCGTTCCGCCGCCGGTGCCGGAAGCGATCCCACAGCCGCCCCTCACCGCCGCCCAGCAAGCCTTGCTCAAAGGGACGATGGCAGGATTTGTGGCACGCTTGGCCAAGTCCACCGGCATCAGGCTTGTCCCTGTTCCCGCCGGCACGTTCACCATGGGCGACAGCGCCGACGTCATTGCCAGTCCGCCGCATCCCGTGACCCTATCCAAATATTTTTTGTTGAGCGCAACCGTCCTGACGCAGGCGCAGCATCGGGCCGTGCTGCCGCCCAGCGCGAATCCGCCCTACCAGCCCTATCAAAAGAACAAGAATACCGACAATCTTCCCTACGCTTTTTCCACCCGTGCCGAAGCGGTGGGTTTTTGCCAAAGGCTGAACAAACTTGAACTGCAGGAAGGGAGCTGGCCTACAACCAGACGGCGTGCCCGGCGGGTCGTGCGCCACCCTGATCCATTCGGAAGATTCAGAATCATGCGGGACGTTGCCTCACCCGGCTGATTCTGACCAAAAAAAGGGACGAAGCCCGAAGGCTTCGTCCCTTGTAAAGTCCGTTGGTTGGAAAACGGCTGCTCAGTAACGGCGCTCGCCGCGATCGCGGCCGCCGCCACCACCGCCGCC
>CAIXIZ010000221.1 GCA_903919625.1 uncultured Verrucomicrobiota bacterium | reverse complement strand
GATAAACCCCGACCTACAATTTCCAAACTGACCCACTACCGCAATCCAGACCGGCTTGATTTTTCCCCGCGCTCGCTAAACTGGCGGGTTTCATCCAACCTTCCACCATGTCCGAACCGACCACGCCACAGAAATTCACTTTCCAAGCGGAAATCAGCCAACTGCTCGACATCGTCACGCACTCGCTTTACACGGAGAAGGAAATCTTTCTCCGCGAGCTGGTGTCCAACGCCGCCGACGCCCTCGAGAAGCTCCGCCACACCCAGCTCACCGAGAAGGAGATCTTCGACGACCGCCTGGACCTGGAAATCAACGTCACCACCGACGACAAGGCCAAGACCATCACCATCCAGGACTTTGGGATCGGGATGACGCGCGCCGAGCTGGTGGAAAACCTTGGCACGATTGCGCATTCCGGCTCGAAGGCGTTTCTCAAATCCCTCGCCGAGGGCGATCAGAAGAACACCAACCTGATCGGCCAGTTTGGCGTCGGTTTTTACTCGGCCTTCATGGTCGCGAAAACGGTAAAGGTCTATTCGCATTCCTGGCGGGCCGCCGAACCCGGCCACCTCTGGACCAGCACCGGTGCGGGCAGCTACGAGATCGAGGAGAGCGAGGGCCAGCGGCGCGGGTCGAAAATCGTCATCGAGCTCAAGGACGACTGCACCGAATATGCCCAGGACGGGAAGGCGAAGGAAATTCTCGAGCGCTACAGCGCGTTTGTGTCCTTCCCGATCAACCTCAACGGCAAACGGATCAACGCCATCCAGGCGCTCTGGCTCCGCAACAAGAACGAGGTCAAGGACGAGGAATACACCGAGTTCTACAAATTTCAGGCCCATGCCTACGACGAGCCGCGGCTCCGGCTGCACTTCAGCGCCGATGCCCCGCTCTCTATCAACGCCCTGCTGTTCGTCCCCAAGGAGAACACCGAGAAGCTCGGCTTCTCGCGCACCGAGGCGAGTGTGGCGCTCTACTGCCGCAAGGTGCTCATCGACGCGAAGCCAAAGAACCTCCTGCCCGAATGGCTGCGCTTCCTCAAAGGGGTGGTCGACAGCGAAGACCTGCCGCTGAACATCTCGCGGGAGACGATGCAGGACAAGGCCCTGATCGAGAAACTCAGCAAGGTCATCACGAAGCGATTCCTGAAATTCCTGGAGGAGGAGGCCAAAAACCGGCCGGACGCATACGCCGAGTTCTATGCCGAATTTGGCATTTTCCTGAAAGAAGGGGCCGCGATGGACTTTGGGCACAAAGACGGACTCGTGAAGCTCCTCCGCTTCGAGTCGTCGCTCACCGAAAAGGGCAAGACCACCTCGCTCGCCGAGTACGTCACGCGGCTGACGGGAGACCAGAAAGAGATTTACTACCTTGTCGGCCCGAACCGGGCGGCGCTGGAAAACGGCCCCTACCTGGAGGCATTCAAGGCCCGCAACCTCGAAGTGCTCTTCTGCTACGAGGCCGTGGACGAGTACGTCATGAACAACGTCCGGGAATTCGACGGCAAGACCCTCACCGCCGCCGACCACGCCGACGTGAAGCTCTCCGAACTGCCCAAACCCGAAGGCGCGCTGAGCGACACGGACGTGCAGACCCTCACGAAATGGCTCAAGGAGACGCTCGACGGACGCGTGGCCGAAGTGAAGGCAAGCGACCGGCTCGTGGACTCGCCGGTGCTCGCGCTCAATGCCGACAAGTTCATGTCACCGCACATGCGCCGGATGATGAAGGCGATGAACAAGGACGGGGCCGACGCCCCGCTGCGCGTGAACCTCGAAATCAACCCGCGCCACGCCGTCATCAAACGCCTGTGGGAGACCCACACCGGAAACCCGGAAAAGGCCAAACTCGTCGCCGAACAGCTCCTCGACAATGCGCTGCTCTCCGCCGGCCTGCTGGAAGACACGACCAGCATGGTGGCGCGCCTGAATAAATTATTGGAAACGGCCTGAAGGCAGGAAGATGCGCAAGTATGGCAGGAAGACCATACTTTTTTGCTTGAAGTATGGCATGAGAGCCATACTGTGAGAGATGTTATGAAAATGACCATGCACATCGACGAGGATGTCCTCGCCCGCGTGATGAAGATCACCGGAGCGAAGACCAAGACCCAGGCGGTAAAGCACGCCTTGGCCGACATGGCGCGACGGCATAAAATGAAAGAGCTGTTCAGCCAGGGACTGGGGATGACACCCGACGAACTGAAGGCGGAATTCGCCCCCACCGCGGCGGATCAGCTGGACAATCACGGCCTCATGGTAGCGGAACCCCAGGCGCCTTATGGTCGAGCTCGTCCTGCCAGACAGTAACTTCTACATCAACCGCGCACGGGCCGGCTTGGATCCGTTTGCCGAGCTGGCCGCGTGCGCGGACGAGTGGGATTTTGCGACCTGCGGGATGGTCGTGCTCGAAGTCTGCCGGGGCCGGCGGGATCCGGTCTTGCACCAGCGATTCCGGGAGCGGTTTGCCATCATGCCGTACATTGCCACGGGCAGCTCCGTCTGGGAGCGGGCGGCGCAACTGGCGTGGTCGCTGGACCGGCAAGGGGTTGTGCTGCCCGCGCCGGATCTGCTGATCGCGGCGTGCGCGCTGCAAGCCAAGGCGGCGGTGCTCACCGCCGACGCGCATTTTCAGGCGATACCCGGATTGAGGGTGCTGGAGCGGCTCGAGTGAGCGGCCCAGGTTTTGGTGGCGGGGAATGCAGCCAATTGTAGGGGCGGTGCTGGTCGCCGCCCTCCTCCGAACCGGGCGTCGTCAAGCGACGCCCCTACCCGACCAAACCGAACCGGGCACCAATCAAGCCAAAGCTTGGGACCGTTGGAAACGACGGGCGGGTTTCCACGGGGTTCGGGCTTGTGATGGCGGGGAAAGCCGGTGAGGCTGCACCGTCCCCCGCCACCATTATGCAGACCATCCTTCTCCTTTTCGTGCTCGGTATCGTGCTGCTGGTGCTCGACCTGTTCACCCCGGGCCCCATCCTGGCCATTGCCGGGGTGATCGCGTTTCTGGCCGCGACCGGAAATGCCTTGGAGTCCTATGGCATCACCGGAGGCCTGCTGGCCTTTGCGGTGGGCTCAGTCTTGCTCGTCATCGCACTTTACATCGAGTATGTGCTGCTGCCAAAAACCCGCCTGGGCAAACGACTGTTCCTGCACACGCCCGAGCACGACATGAAACAGGCGGCGACCACGGCCGCCGCGCTGGCGGGCCAGGAAGGGGTGGCGCTCACCCCGCTCAAACCGACCGGCCAGATTGAGCTCGGCGGCAAACGCCACGAAGCCCGCTCGCTCGACGGCCAGATTGAGACGGGCGCCCGGGTCCGGGTCGTGGGCAGCGAAAACTTTTCCCTCACCGTCACCAAACTTCCATGACCTCCACTCAAATCG
>CAIXIZ010000220.1 GCA_903919625.1 uncultured Verrucomicrobiota bacterium | reverse complement strand
GGTCTCCTGGGCACGGCCGGCCGCGGTGAAGATGCTGGCCAACATGACCGCCGCGTTCACCCCCGGCCTGGGCGCCGAAGCCGGCACCGCCGCGCTCAAGCGCATGTCGCTGCTGGTGCATCGCGAGGCGCTGGTGCTGACCTACAACGATGTATTGCTGCTGATGGCCGGCCTGTTCTTCGTCGCCGTTCCGCTTACCTTCCTACTGGCCAAGCCCGCTCCGGCGCAGGGACCTTCAGAAGCGCATTAACCGCCCGGACAAGCCGTCGGCTGGCCATTTAGCCCCTCGGTCTTTCGCTCGAAGGCAATCTTCGACGCCGCCCCCTCGCGGGTGATCTTCAGCACGTAGATCCCGTCGAAGTCGGACCCCTTCCAATCCGGCACCATCTTGCGATCGCCGCCATGCGCCGCAACGATGTTGCGGGTGAGGTCGACCAGCTGCCAATGCTCCCACGCCACCAGCACGAACGCGCCGTGCAGCGCCTTGTCATCCAGCCGCTGCTGCAACGCCTCGATCTTGCTCAGCCCCAGACTGGTATCCACCGGCATGCCGAACGCGATGGCCGTCGGCTCGATCGTCGCCAGCGGCCGGATATAGTTGTAGCTCACCCCGCCATCCGGCTTTGCCTCGCCGGGATTGGGCGCGAAAATAATGTCCGGCTTGCCAAACGCGCTCTTGATCACCGCCGGCAACGCGAGCGCACGGTTCAGGCCCTGGCACGTCAACTGCCCCAGCCCCGCCGCCGGCTTCTCGCCGTGCCGCACCAGGACGATCGTCTCCGTGCTCGGCGCCGCGATCGCTGTTCCGAAGCCGCTGAGCAATACGGCGGCCGCTCCGAGGAGTGCCCATGAAATTTGAAATGTAGCCATTTTGCAATTAACCTACGAGAATTCCCAAATTGTCATTGAAATTCCAATAAATCGCAACTCTCCGCGCGGGTATGTTGCCGTCGGCTCCTTCGCCCCGCAGCCGCCACATCTCGGATCCAGGCCGAGCGGTCCGCCGACCGGCGCGAGGGCGTCAGGAAATGCGAGAGGTCGCTCTGGCGTCCCAAAATGGCCTCGTTTAGAACACGCCCTAGAAACTGCAGGCGCATTGAAAACCGCTCATGACGACTGTCATCATGCCCATGGCCGGGCTCGGGTCGCGTTTTGCCGCTGAAGGTTACAGCAACCCGAAGCCGCTGATTGAAGTACACAGCATGCCGATGTTTCGGTTGGCGCTTGCCAGTATCAAGCATGTCCTGCCAAAAGTAAGTGCGGTTTGCATCACGCTGGCCGACCACGAGCGCGATTTCGGCATCCGTTCAGCCATTGCCGCCAGCGAGCCGGGGATTAGCGTCGTCACCGTTCCCGCCCTCACGGGGGGAGCACTCGAGACCTGCCTCGCCGCCGAATCCGCCATAGCCGACCTATCCCAGCCACTGGTTGTGCTTGACTGCGATCTCACCTTCGACGCGCCGGGATATATCGACCTGTTGATCGGGATGGCAGACGGAACGGTCTCGGCGGACGGCATCCTGTTGTCGTTCCGCTCGCGCAATCCGCGCTATAGTTACGCAGAGGTCCTGCCGGACTCCGATCAGGTGTTGCGAACGGCGGAGAAGCAGCCGATCTCTGACCGCGCGCTTATTGGCGCCTATGGCTTCGCGCGTGGCGACCGGTTCTTCAGCCTCGCGCGGCATATCGTCGCGAGCAATCACCGGACGGGCGGGGGAGAGTTCTATGTATCATCCGCCTATAACGCTTTGCTCGAGGGCGGTGGATCGGTGCGCATCGCGGATGCAGTTTCGTACTGGTCCATGGGAACTCCGGCCGAATTGTCTGCCTGCCTGGCCGACCCACAGTTCACCAAGCACCTCGCTACATTGAAACAGACTGCCTGTGGAGCCATTCCATGAGTGCCACCGACCTCGCGACTCAACCCGCTACTGGGGGATGGACGGTGATCATCCCGTGGGCGGCGCCGGTGGACCCGGTCGCGCCAACCCGCCCGAAAGGCCTGTTGACGACGCCGGATGGCGATCTGGTGGTCATGCGAGCGATTGCGTCGGTTCCGAAATCGGCAGTTTGCCGGGTGATCGTTGCCTTCCTTCGCGAAACGGAAGACCGTTTTCACACCGCCGAGGCACTCCGCCGTGCGTCAGGCGGCACGATCGAATGTCTGATCCTGGACGAACGCACGGCGGGTCCTGCGGAAACGGTGCGGCAGGTTATTGCACGCGCGGGTGTGACCGGTCCGGTTTGTATCAAGGACAGCGATTCGTTTTTCGAGATCGCCGAAATGCCGAGCGGTTCGTTCATGGCAATCGCCGACATTCGAACGATGCAGCGGCTGTCGGACCCGGGAAGGAAGAGCTACGTCCATCTCAATGAGCAGGGCTTTATCTGCGACGTCGTGGAAAAGGATGTCAGATCAAATCTCATCTCTATCGGGCTTTACGGCTTTCATGACGCGGCGTTCTACGCAAAAACATACGACGCTGTCGTAGCCGAGCGCGGGGAGATGAACTATTTCGTCTCACATATCGTGATGAGCGCCGTCATCCAGGGCGAAATTTTTCAGCCTTGCGCATGTGAGCAGATTGTTGATTTGGCCACGGATGCGGATTGGGCGATCTACAGATCCGCAATGCCGACGTTCGTTCTCGACATTGATGGGCTGATTTTTCGCAATCAGAGCAAGTTCTTCCGCCCGTTCTGGGGAGATCCGGTCGAACCGATCGAGAAGAACGTGGCCCATCTCCTCGCGCTGCAAGCAAATGGAGCTCAGCTGCTGTTTATGACGGCCCGGCCGGAAGCCTATCGCGAGACGACCGTGACCGCTCTGGAGGCGCTCGGCTTTCGTGTCCATGCGCTGGTGATGGGGTGTTATCATGCCACGCGCTACATTGTGAACGACTATGCCCAATCGAATCCCTATCCGTCCGCGATTGCCATAAACGTCGCGCGGAACACGCCTGAATTGGCCAGCTTGTTGCCATTGCCGTTCAACCTCGACCGGGGCTGAGGGAGGTGACTGGCGAGGGACATGGACATAACGTACGCGTTCTGACGGGCCACTCGGGCGTCGATATATTGTTGATGGACAACGGCCCCACCAAGATCGTCCGGAAGATTGCGCGTAACGCCGTTCAAAATCCACGATTGAATTCCCAGCATTTGAAACTGCTGCACGCCGCGGAGGCTGGTATTGCGTGCCCGCGCGTGCTGGGGACAGGGGAAAGTGATGGGAAATTTTTCTTTGATATGGAATATATCTCAGGAGAGACGCTGGCTCATGCGGCGATTACAGGGCGGCGATTGAATTGGGAACGGATCGTCGATCGGGTCGTGGCACAGATCCAAGCGTTTGCGAATACCGAACGCGGCGTGTTTGACGAAGGCGTCTTTGAGGAAAAAATCGCCTCCATCATCAGCGCGTGTCACAAAAAAATCCACGATATAGAATTGGCGAATAAAATAAGCGAGGTGGCATCGCGAGTGTCTGCACTCGATTGGAGTGGGGTCGTTATTAGTGAGGGCCATGGCGATTTGACTCTCGAAAACATCCTTGTCACCGGTGACGAAAAGTAATTGCTCACCCCACCTGTGCCGGAACAGGTGCGGGTGACAGGTTTGCCAGGGCGCTTCGCAATTCGCCGAGCACAGGGCGAGCGTTGGCCTTGGCGGTGCTGACGACGGAGCG
>CAIXIZ010000219.1 GCA_903919625.1 uncultured Verrucomicrobiota bacterium | reverse complement strand
CTATCATGTCGTCGCGCTCGCGGGCGACGGCTGCATGCAGGAGGGCGTGGCCATGGAGGCGGTCGCGTTCGCCGGCCACCAGAAACTCGACAACCTGATCCTCATTTACGACGCCAACCGCGTCACCCTCGACGCGATGGCCGACAAGACCCAGAGCGAGAACGCGGCCGCCCGGTTCAAGGCCATCGGCTGGGACGTGCAGACCCTGGATGACGGCCACGACATGGCCGCGTTTTTGAAGGCGTTCACCAAGGCGAAAAAGTCGAAGAGCGGCAAACCCCAGCTCATCATCGCGCATACCATCATCGCCAAGGGAATCCCCGAAGTGGCCGGCACCTCGAAGGGCCACGGCGAGGGTGGCGCGAAGTTTGCCGACGCCGCCCGCGCCGGCCTGGGCCTGCCCGCCCACGAACACTTTTTCGTGAGCGCAGAGGTGCGCGCGTATTTCGCCGCCCACAAGCAGCGGCTCGTCCGCACCTATAAAAAGTGGCTCAAGCTCCGCGATGCCTGGCGTACGGCCAATCCGGACAAGGCGCTCCTGCTGGGTTCCGCCGGGCTGCCGCCCGATGCCGCCGCCCTGCTCGCCGCCGTCCCCGCGTTCCCGGCCGACGCCAAGCTCGCGACGCGCGCCGCCGGAAAGGATGTGCTCCAGCCGCTCGCCGCCGCCCTGCCCCTGCTCATTTCCGGCAGCGCCGATCTCCATGGCTCCACGCTCAACTATATCGCCAGCGACCAGGACTTCGATCCGGCCCACCGCGGCGCCCGCAATCTCCGCTACGGCATCCGCGAGCACGGCATGGCCGCCATCGCCAACGGCATCGCCTACGACGGGGTGTTCCGCCCCAGTGTGGCGACCTTCCTCGTGTTTGCCGACTACTCCCGGCCCGCGATGCGGTTGGCCGCGCTGTCGAAGCTCCCGGTCATCTACATTTACACGCACGACTCCATCGGGGTGGGCGAAGACGGCCCCACCCACCAGCCGGTGGAAACCGTTTCCGGCCTCCGGGTCATCCCCAACTTCGATGTGATCCGCCCCGCGGATCCCGAGGAGACGGCCGGCGCGTTTGTCGCCGCGCTCGCCCGGACGGACGGCCCCACCCTGCTCGCCCTCACCCGCCAGGCCGTGCCGTTGCTCAACGACATCCCGGTGCAGACGCGCCGGGAAGGCGTGCTCAAGGGGGCCTATGTCGCCGTCAAAGAGACCGGGCCGCTCACGCACATCCTGCTGGCCGCCGGCAGTGAGCTCCAGCTCGCCATCGCCGCCGCAAAAATCCTGGGCTACGGCGCCCGGGTGGTCTCGGTCCCGTGTTTTGAGCGTTTCAACCGCCAGCCGGCGGCGTACCGCGAGGAAGTGCTGCCCAAATCCTGCCGCAAACGCGTCGCCATCGAGGCCGGCGTGACCGGTCTCTGGCACCAATACACCGGACTGGACGGCAAGGTCGTCGGCATCGACCGTTTCGGCATGAGCGCACCGGGCGCCACCGTGTTCAAGGAGCTTGGCCTCACCGCTGACGCGGTGGTCGCGGCGGCGCGCGGGCTGTGAGGGATTCATCCCGTCCTGCCCTGGCGAAGTGCCGGGCGACGAGGCAGCCCGCCGGGGCTGCCCTGTTGCGGCTGCGTTCCACCAGGACAATATAGCCGCTAGGTCCGCAGATTTTTTTATGGCGTGGTGCCGCCCGCGCCTTTTAGACACACGCCTTTTAAACCATGAGCAACGATCTGAACGAACTCAAAGAGCTGGTGGCCGCCATCAAGGCTGACCACCAGGCCCAAAAGGAGAAGGAAAAGCGCGACGCGTGGACGAAATACGTCTCCCTCTCGATGATCTGCCTCGCCGTGCTGGCGGCGGTCGCCACCCAGCGCGGCGGCGGCTACTCCACCGCTACGATCAAAAAGCTGAACGAGGCGACCTATAACCAGTCCCTCGCCTCCGACCAGTGGGCCTATTTTCAGGCCAAGGGCATCAAGCAAAGCATCGCGGAGGAAGAGCACGACCGCCTCACACAGCCCGGCGCGGCGGCCGAGGCGAAGCAGCTGGACGCTCTGGTCGCGAAGATTAAAAAATACGACGACGAAAAAAAGCAGATCACCGACAAGGCCACCGGCTATGAGACGGAACGCGACCAGGCCTGGAAGCTGGCCACGGGACCGAAAGGTTTCAGTGAAAAAAGCGGCGGCATGGGCCTGGCCATCACCCTGTTTCAGATCGCCATCGCCTTGGGGGGCATGTGCCTGGTGGTCAAGAAGCGCTGGCTCTGGGTGCTCTCCCTGGGCACCGGCTGCGTGGCCACGGGGCAAATGCTGCGCGTGTTTTATCTGATGAGCTAGGGCCGGGGCATTGGCCCGGGGCGGGCACAGTGTTATTTGCTATGGAACGGCCGGCTGGCACGTCTTAATCAGGAGGCTTGCCTCCCCTCGACCCCGCCCAACATGAAAACCCGCTCCTTCCTCCCCAGCCTGGGCATGCTGACCGCCCTCTTGCTGGCGGCCTGTGTCACGGCCGCCGGTCCCGTCCGATCAGCCGTCTCCGCGTCCGCCCGGCCCGCCGTGGCGGGGCAGCTGGCCGGCGTGCAGCGCGCCCTCGACCAGGCCATTGAGGCCATGGGCAAGGCCACCCCCGGCAGCAAGGGCGGATTTGTCGAGCGGGCGCGCGCCGATCTCGACAAGGCCAGGGCGGACGTGGCCCGTTGCCTCGCCGTGGTCGCGACGCATCCTGAACTCGACGCGCAGCCGGTTGCACCTTCGCCCGCGATCGACGCCATCAACGCCCGCATCAGCGCTTTTGGCCCCGGCGGCCGCCCGAACAATGCGCCGAACCTGCGGCTGTCGCTCGCCTCGCTCCAGACGGCCCTGGCCTATCTGCAGCAGACCCCCGCCGGAGAACCCGGCGGCTACCGCGACCGCGCCATCACGGGCATCGACCAGGCCGTCTCCGACCTGATCGCGGGCATCAGCTACGCCGACCGCCCGGATGCGCCGGCGGGCGGGCCGCGGGCCGTGGATCTGGCCGGCACCACGCTCTACCGCGGCATGCTGGGGCGCTACGGCGGCCAGGACTTTCCCTTTTATTTCTTAACGGTGCCGGATGGCACGAATGTCTGGGGTGCGGCCGTCAAGCAGAAGCTGAACGGGAAATGGGACATGCGCCAGGCTCCGCAGCAATTCGACGCCAGCGGCCATTTTTACCTGCCCGGCCGGGCAAAATTAAAAGTGGAGGCCGGGGGCGCGGTCACCGTGGTCATCGACGGGCTCGGCTATGATCTGTCCAATTACGGAAAATGGAACGGGATTGAAATTGCCATGGCCGCCGGCCTGCACTCGGTCAGCCTGAGCGTGGGGAACAATGGGGGCCAACTGCCCGGATGCGGGGTGAAGCTCACCGACCTGCCGGGCGGAACCGAGGTGCCCATCTTCGTCACGGCAGACGAGCTCGACGCGTTTGTGAAAAAAATGCCCGAAGGCTCGGTTGAGCTTTCCGACTGGGACGCCCGGCAATCCAGGCTCGGCCTCAATGCGGCCAAGTGACGGGTGATACCAATGGCGCGTGCAATGGAAATCCTTGGGGCGAACTCCACAGCATGGCAGAAATTGCAGGTCGGGGTTTATCCCCGAAACGTCGGGCATAAAGGGCCCATATAGCCCGACCTATGGGGCCGCCGTCAAAATGCGTCATCCCCGGGTCAGCGACCCCGGCTGCATCGGCGCTCCTCGCTCATTTGTTCGCTGCCGTCGTGGCCGCCGGACGCGCGACCAGGGCGGGGGTGTTCGGCGCGATGCTGGAGCGGCCGCCCGTGGTGAAAGCCTGGGCCGGCGTCGTCACATTCCAACCGTCGAGCACAACCAGCGGCCCGTCGCGGCCGAGTTCGGCCGCGGCGGCCTCGATGGCGATGACTTTGCTTTCACCGGGCAGGAGGGAAACGTAGTTGTCGCTGTAAGTGACCGGGAGCACGCGGGCGTTGGTGCGCTGGTTGCGCAATTGGAGATGGGCCATGACGGCCACGTGCGCGGTGGAGTTGGTGAGCGTCACGTCGAGGAGCAGCTTACCGCCCGTGTCGTGACGCGTGATTTTCGCCTCAAGCGTCACGTCAGGCATGGTGTCGAGCGCGGTGAAATTGTCCTGTACCGTTTCGCGCCAGTAAAAGTTGTCCGAGACAATTTTGCCGGCCGCGTCGCGCAATTCGAGCTTCACAAAATGCACAGGGGACACGTCGGCCGGGAAACTGATCGCACCCAGATCCGTCGCCGCCGAGGCCGGGGCGCTGGCAATTGGGACGGTCGTGTCGGATTTTTTGGTGCCGTCGAGGTTGTAAATCTGGACGCGCGCGGTGTAGCCGGTGAGCGCCGCCGAGCGGTGGTTGATGACCCCGTAGTGAAAATCATCCTGCGTCATCATGATGTGGATGGGTTCACAGGCCTTTTTCACCGCAAAATAACTGGCAAAGGGTTCCAATGAATAGTCGTAGATCTGCCACACGAGGCAGGGTTGCGCGGGATTGCTCATCCAGGTGATCAGCGCGGTGGAGGGGGAGAACATCCGCGACAGATGCGACTCGTACATGGCCCGGAAAGTCTCGTAGTCGGCCATCTGCGCCATGCGGACAAATCCGGCCAGGTTGGAAAACGGGCCGAAGCGCTGCGGAAACACCGTCTGCAAGGCGGCGTTGGTTGGGTTGCCGTTGCCCGTGACCAGATCGTGCTCGGCCCAGTCGTCGTTGGGAAAATTGGGACCGAACCAGTCCTTCTCCGGCATCCAGGCCTGGATGGCCTCCAGCGTGGGAATTGATGCGCTGCCGATCTCGGTCTTGAATGCCTGGTTGAGACCGCTGGCATAATAGGAACGCGGGAGCTGATAGCTGTATGGGCCGCCCGAGATGACCCCGTTGCCGGCGGTCGAGCTGGACTGGTAGTAGCGCGTCGGGTCGGACGCCTGGATGATCTGGGCATTGCCATTGTCGATGACGGGCTGCGGCGCGCCTTCGTTGCGGCCGCACCAGATCACGATGGAAGGATGGTTGCGGTAACGGGTGACCGTGTCCCGGACGTTGGCGAGATAGAGGTCGGGATCGAGCGGGTTCATCCCGTTGGCGGGATTGGCCTGGAAAAACTCGTCCCACACCATGATGCCGTAACGGTCACACAGGTCGAAAAAATCCTCGCTGGTGCTCTGGCCGACCCAGTTGCGGATGATGGTGTAATTCGCCTCCTGGTGCAGGCGGATCAGGTTCTCCAGCCGTTCGCGCGGGATGCGTTTCATGGCGTCGTCCATGCCCCAGTTGCCGCCCCGCGCATACACCGGCACGCCGTTCACCGTGAGGGTGAGATCGCTGGAGCCAGGCACGAAATAGGTGACCTTGCGGATACCGACATTCAGCTCTTTCGCATCGGAGGACGCGCCGGCGATGTCAAAGCTCAGGCGCAGGCGATAGAGGTAGGGCTCGCCGTAGCCGTTGGGCCACCAAAGTTTCGGATTGGGGACGTGCAACGCGGGGGTGTTCGCCGGACTGAGCTTCACGACTTGGGAGCCTTGCGGCGGCAATGTGACCGGCGCCGATTGGAACGTGATGTCGCCCAGTTTCCCGCTCAGGACGCCGGTTTGCGGCGCAGCGGAGGTATTTTTCACCGTGGCCTCGATGCTGACGTCGGCGGAGTCAGTTTTGGGCAAAGGCAGATCCGTGACGACAAACGGATTTTGCACCACGACGGGGCCGGTGGCCGAGAGGGTTACATTTTGCCAGATACCGCTCTGGCGGTCGCGGATGCCGGGCACCCAGTCCCAGCCGATCGAGGCGACAAAGGTCGGGCCGTCCTGGCCGAGCGGGCCGCTGACGCCGGCGCCGTTGGGGCCGCGCTGATTGGCCACCGTTTTCTCCCACGGGTCGCCGGGATGGGCAGGCGGGTGGATGAGCACGGCCACGGCAGCTACCGCGCCCGGACGGACGAGCGAGGTGATGTTGAAATTACCCCGCACAAATGCGCCCGAGATCGTGCCGACCGGCGTGCCGTTGACCCACACATCGGCGAGGTAATTGATGCCGTCGAAATTCAGCCAGACCTGCCGGCCCGCGAAACCCGCCGGGACGGTGAGCTGGGTGCGAAACCAATAGGAAGTGCGGGCAAGGCTTTCGGGAATGATGTTGGGGCGGTTGTTTTCGCCATACAGCGGGTCGGGGTAGATCGCGTTGTCCACCAGCGTGGCCAGCACCGTGCCAGGGACAGTCGCACGATACCAAGCGGGGGAGGACGGGGCGGGCGCCTGGGCCCAGCCCGAGGAAAAACTGGGGCGGTTGGGTTCGCGATTGAGCGGCCAGCCCTCGGCCATGCCCGCCGGGGAAATATCGCCGCCCCGCCCGCGCGGGCCGCGCGGCGCGTAACGGATGCTGTCGGCGATGGCGGTCGGGGTGGGGACATTTTCCTTGGCGCTGGCGGGAGCGGCATAGGGCACCGGCCGGTAAACCGCCGGTGAGTAACCGACTTTGGAAATCACGTCACCCGGCTCCTTCACCTGCACAATATCCTGCATGAGCCAGCCAGAGGTGAGCGTGACGGGGGCGGGCAATGGGGCCGGATTTACGGTGGCCGCGCGGACAGCCGCGCCAGAAACGAGGGACGTTGTAACCAACGCTACAATGACGCGGGTAAAAGGAGTCATAGGGGCATGAGAAGCGGAATTTCGGGATCAATCACGGCGCGCCAGCCGCGCCACCGCGCGGAGCAGGCGCGGAAGCTGGTGCGGCTGGGCCGCCCGGTGTGCCAGGGGCTCCAGGCCCGCCCGGTCCGCCGCGCCGGCCTCCGGGTCCTCCCGGACCAGCGGGACCGCCCCGGTTGCCGCGGGCAGGCGGTTGCATATGGATCGCCACGTCTTTCGCGGCGCGGGTCTCGCTGCCGGGCGGGGTGAGGAAACCAAGGTCTTTCATCCATTCCATGAAACGTGCCGGCCAGGTGCCGTAGGGACGGCCATTGGCCGCATTGTTGAGGCCGCCATTCCAACGTTCGCCCTCAAGATCGTTGGAACCGGGGTGCGCACCCGCGCCGTAGATGTGCAGCTCGACGTTCGGGATGCGCGCGGCCAGCATCGCGGCGAAATACTGGTCAGCCCACGCGGCGTGGTCGGAGTCGCTCGGGCCGGCGCCCGCGATAAAGGCCGGCGGGGTGTTGGCCGGGATGGCGGGCGCGGTGCGGCCGGGCGCGAACGGCGAGGGACCGGGATAAATGTCGCCGATGAAGTCAGGCCGTGCGGTGATGCCGGCGAGCGGGTCTTCGGGCTTGTTGTTGTTGTCATCCCACAGGCCGAATTTGACGGCGGCCGGCGTGGCCAGCTCGGCCCCGGCGGAAAAGCCCACGATGCCGATGCGCTTGGGGTCGAGGTTCCATTCCTTCGCATGCGCGCGGACGAGCCGGATGGCCTGCAGGGCGTCGTAGACGGCGTCGGTCTGGGCGTTATAGCCGTCGGCCAGCGCGAGGCGGTTGCGGAGGATGACGGTGCTGATGCCGCGCTCGGCGAAATAGGGCACGAAATCCATGGCCTCGGTACCGACGTTGAGCGTCCGGTGCCCGCCGCCGGCCGCGAGGATGATGCAGGTGCCGGTATTTTTATCGGCGGGTGCGGCGTGAAACTCGATGGAGGGATTGTGGATGCTGACGATGCTGCCGACCCGCACCGCGGTTGCGTTGTTGTAAACTTCCGGGATGGTGACGCGCGTGTTGTCCAAATAGGGCGAGCCAGGCGGATATAGTGTCAGCACGATCCCGCCAGGAATGAGGGCGAGCGGCTGGTAAGGCCGGTCGGTTTGCGGGCCGGGCGCGAGCGCCGGGCCGCTGCGGGCGGCAGCGGGCGCGGCATCGGCGGCGAATAGCGGTCGGACGGACGGCACGAGGACGAGCAGAGCCACACCAACACTCAGGCGGATATTTTGGGGTTTCATGGGAATGGGGAATGAAAGGCCGGAAAGCTGAACGGGAGATCGGGGTTTGTCCATCACCAGCTGCTGTCTGGCCAGGAAAATGAGGCCGCCCGGCGGGCCATGCTGAAACTGTCGCCCTGCGCGGGAGCGTAGGGCGGGTCGGCCAACATCGGGCCTGCATGCGTGCATCCTGGGATCATGGGGTTCAAGGCCTGTCCTGTGCCCGGCGGACGCGGGATTTTTTCGGCCGGGGTGCAACCCCGATGCGCGGGTCGCGTTGTCGGGCCAGATCAACGAGCCGCATGGCCGTGCGCTCGAAAGCATCGTCCGCTTCGGGCAGATAGAGCCATTTCGGCAGAATGGGATGCGGCTTCAGCGCCGGGAACTCGGCCTGCAGCGCCGGGTGTTGGTCCCGGCTGGTGCAGATGAGCACGCCACTCCATGGCTCCTCGTTCGCGCAAAAGCACAGCGCGAGTTGACCGCCAAGGTATGCGGCTTTGGCCCCGAACATGGTGCGCAGTACAAAGGTCGGGTCGGCCTCCAACGGCTCCCACAGCCAGGCGTGGGGATGCACGCGCTGGATACGGCCAAAAGCTTGGGCAGGGCGGCGGGGCATGGATGGAACAGACGGATGAGGATGGGAACCGGCGGCGACTTTGACCGCCGTCCGATTCAAAGCAACGCTCCGGTGGAGCACGTTGTCCCCAACGTGCTTGATGGAAACGACCGCCGAACAGCGCGTTGGGACAACCCGCTCCACCCGCTCAGACTTGCATCGCCTGCTCAATCGGCAGCTCGTGCAGTTTGAGTTCCGGATTTTTCTCGATGAAATAGCGCATGGTCCAGTCGTTCGGGAAGAACACCACGGGCTGGTCGAACTTGTCGGTGCCGAAGCTCACGCCGCTGGCAACGATCAGGGCGCCGGGATTGGCGAGCGCGGGGTGCGGCTCCAGCCAGCGGAGCAGTTGGAAAGGCGCGGGCTCCAGGCGGGACTCGGCGTTGTATTCGCTCTTCAGCCGCCATTGCACGACTTCAAACTGCAGCGGACCGACGGCCGCGAGCAGCGTCGCGCCGGGCGGTGCGTGGCGCGCCGTGAATGACTGCACGACGCCTTCCTGCAACAACTGCTCCAGGCCCGCGCGGTATTTTTTGGCGTCGGCCGAGCTGGGGTTCGACAGATAGGCAAAGACCTCCGGCGGAAAACGCGGGATTTCGTCAAACAGGATGTTGCGGTCCTCCGTGAGCGTGTCGCCGATGCCAAACGCGTCGTGCCCCACCAGGCCGATCACATCGCCGGGCCAGGCCTCGTCCACGGTTTCGCGTTCCTGGCCGAAGAGCTTGTGCGAGGACGAGAGACGCACAGTTTTGCCGGTGCGGACATGGAGGACATTCATGTCGCGGGTGAAATGGCCCGAGCAAATCCGCAGGAACGCGATGCGGTCGCGATGCCGCGGATCCATGTTGGCCTGGATTTTGAAGATGAAGCCGGAGAATTTCTCGGAGGTGACCGGGACGGTCCAATTGTCGATTTTCGACCGGGGATTTTGGATGGAGACCGAGTGTCGCGGCGCGGGCGGCACGCTGTCCTTGAGAAATCCGTCGAGCAGCAGCTGGATGCCGAAATTGTTCACCGCGCTGCCGAAATACACCGGCGTCTGCTGGCCGGCCTGCACGGCGGCGAGGTCGAAGGGGTGGCCCGCCCCGTCGAGCATCTCGAGCTGCTCCCGCACCTCGCGGTAGGTGTCGTCGTCCAGCTTCGCCCGCACGGCCGGATCATCGAGCGAGGCGACGCTCACCGGCGCCTGAAACTTTCCGCCCGGCACGCGTTCGAAGAGATGGACCTCCCGTGTCCGGCGGTCAAACACACCCTTGAACGAGGGGCCGTTGCCCAGCGGCCAGATGACCGGCGACGACTGGAGCCCAAGGACGTTCTCCAGTTCGTCGAGCAGCGCGATCGGGTTGCGCGTCGGCCGGTCGCACTTGTTCATGAACGTGAAAATCGGCACGCCGCGCCGCCGGCAGACCTCAAAAAGTTTGCGGGTCTGCGTTTCCACGCCCTTGGCGGCATCAATGACCATGAGGGCGGCGTCCACGGCGGTGAGCACGCGGTAGGTGTCCTCCGAAAAATCCTTGTGGCCGGGCGTGTCGAGCAGGTTGACCGCACAGCCCGCGTAGTCGAACTGCAGGACGGTCGAGCTGATGGAGATGCCGCG
>CAIXIZ010000218.1 GCA_903919625.1 uncultured Verrucomicrobiota bacterium | reverse complement strand
CGCATCGCATTCAAATGCATTGCCGCATTCATGGCTATGGCAGTCCTGGCAGGTTGCCAAACTTCGTTCGTAACCAACCGGCCGGTTATTGAGGGAACCTACACACCAAACCCTGATTTTGGCTGGTATGCAGGTGAAATATGTCGGATCAAAAACGGCCATTTTGAGCTCGAAACTTTTTCTGACGTTATCGATGTCAGTGCCCCCTCTGCAAAACCACTGACAGGAACCTACAGCCAAGCGGGCAACACCTTGATTTTCTCCGGCATGGTCAGCACTCGGTGGATGTTTGGACTGCTCCATGGCAGATGGGTGATCTTCGAAGAAGAAGCCTACAATGCATGGGTTAAAACCGGAAAATTAAATGAGCTTGCAGTCCTCTACCTGAATAGAAACTACGAATTGGATGAAGCAAAACGGACAAGGAATGATTGAACAGCATCAAGGATGAGATTACTTCGCACGATGGAATAAAACGGCCCGCGAGTACTGACGGTGAGTAAATTTTCCGTGTCTTCCGTGGGTTCCGTGACATTTTTCGCCCCATGACCAAGCACGAAATCGCCGACACGCTGCACGAGATCGCCACGTTGCTGGAGCTGAAGGGCGAGAACCCATTCAAGGTGCGGGCCTATCAGTCAGGGGCGCGGACTCTGGAGGCCATCGAGGAGGATCAGCTGGCCACATTGATCGCAGCGCAGCAGCTCGAGAGCATCAAGGGAATCGGCGAGGCGCTGGCGCAGAAAATCGGCGAATTGCACACGACCGGAAAATTGGAGTTTTTGGAGAAACTCCGGGCTTCGGTTGAACCGGGGCTGCTGGAAATGCTGGAGGTGCCGGGGCTCGGGCCAAAGAAAATCAAGGTGCTCCACGACAAGCTAGGGCTGAAGACCCTCGCCGAGCTGGCCGCGGCCTGCGGCGACGGACGGGTGGCGGCGCTCGACGGGTTTGGTGAGAAATCACAGCAAAAAATTACCGAGGGCATCCGGAACCGCGAAGCTTATGGCAAACGGCATCTGTGGTGGGACGCCAATGCGGTCGCCGCACCGATCGCCGCCGGATTGCGCGCCCTGCCCCAAGTCGCACGGGTGGAATCGGCCGGAAGCCTGCGCCGTGGCCTCGAAACGGTGGGCGACCTGGATTTTCTGGTGGCGGCGACTGACATCGCGCCGGTGGTCGACTGGTTCTGTTCCCAGCCGGGCGTAAAGGAGGTGACCGCACGGGGCGAGACCAAGGCGAGCGTGCGGTTTGAGGGCGGCCTGCAGGCGGATCTGCGCATTGTGCCCGCAGAGCAGTTTGTCTTCGCCCTGCACCATTTCACCGGCTCGAAGGATCACAATGTCCAGATGCGCCAGCGGGCGCTCGCCCGCGGCCTGAGCATGAGCGAGTGGGGGCTGGTGCCGGCCGCTGGCGAAGGAACGGCCAAGGAAAAGGCGGAGCGGCGCGAAGGACTGAAGGCGGAAAGCGAGGCGGAGCTGTTCAAGGCATTGGGGCTGAAATATATCCCACCGGAATTGCGCGAAGGCCTGGGAGAGATCGAGGCGGCGGAAGCCGGCGAGCTGCCCCGGCTGGTGGAAGAATGCGATCTGCGCGGGGCATTTCACAATCACACCACGGCCAGTGACGGCCGCAGCACGCTCGCCGAGATGGCCGCTGCCGCTGCCGCCCTCGGGTGGGACTACCTCGGGATCGCCGACCACTCCAAGTCGAGCTATCAGGCCCGTGGACTGGACGAAGCGCGGCTGGCGTCGCAGGTGACGGAAATCCACGCCCTCAACGCGGCGAAAAAATTCACCACCCACCTGTTCACCGGCACGGAATGTGACATCCTGCCCGACGGCCGGCTCGATTTCGACGACGGCGTGCTGGCGACGCTGGATTACGTGGTGGCATCGGTGCACAACGTGTTCACGCAGGACGAGGCAACGATGACCGCCCGCATCATCCGGGCGCTGGAAAACCCGCACGTGACCATGCTCGGCCATCTGACCGGCCGGCTGCTGCTCAAGCGTGAGGCGTATCGCGTCAACGCCGGCAAGGTCATCGACGCCGCCATCGCCAATCATGTGGTGATCGAGCTGAACGCCAGCCCGCAACGGCTCGACATGGACTGGCGGCATTGGCGGCGGGCGGCGGAGCGCGGCCTCCTCTGCGCCATCAACCCGGACGCACACGACACGGCCGGACTGGAGTATGTGCGCACCGGGGTGAACGCCGCGCGTAAAGGGTGGCTCACCCGCGAATCCGTGCTGAACACGCGACCGCTGGCCGAGGTCACGGAGTGGCTGAAGCAGCGCAAGTAATGCCACAACCCGGCAGATTTTTGCGGTAACCTGCAGGCCAGCTCGCTGAGCTGGCTGGTTCGGAGCCAGGTCAGCGACCTGGCCTACAGCCGGGTCCCAACACGCCAGGTTCACAGGAAAATTTGTGCGTTGGCAGCGGCGCCGGGTTGGGCCTTGCTGACCGCATGGCGAAAACGCTCCTCGTCACCGGCTCGTCCGGGCTCATCGGTTCCGAAGTCTGCGCATATTTTTCGCGCGAGCTGGGATTCGTGGTGCATGGCCTGGACAACAACCAGCGGGCGGTCTTCTTCGGCCCGGCGGGAGACACCCGCTGGAACCAACGGCGGCTGGCCGCCGAACTGCCCGGTTTCGTGCACCACGAGCTCGACATCCGTGACCGCACCGGCGTGCTGGCATTGGTGCGGGCGGTGCAGCCCGCCGTCATCGTCCATACCGCCGCGCAGCCCAGCCATGACCGGGCGGCGTCCATCCCGTTCGATGACTTCGACATCAACGCCACCGGAACCCTCAACCTCCTCGAAGCGGCACGCCAGGCGGCACCCGAAGCCCCGTTTGTCCACCTGAGCACCAACAAGGTCTACGGCGACGCACCAAACCGGATCGCGCTGCAGGAACTGGCCACGCGCTGGGATTACGCCGATCCCGCCTATGCCCATGGCATTCCGGAAACCTTCACGATCGACCAGTCGCAACACTCGCTGTTCGGCGCGAGCAAGGTCGCCGCCGATGTCCTGGTGCAGGAATACGGCCGCTATTACGGCCTGCCGACCTGCGCACTCCGGGGCGGCTGTCTCACCGGACCCAACCACAGCGGGGTCGAACTGCATGGTTTTCTCAGTTACCTCCTCAAATGCAACCTGGAGGGCCGGCCCTACCGCGTGTTTGGCTACCAGGGCAAACAGGTGCGCGACAACCTCCACTCGCTCGATGTCGCGCGTTTTGTCGCCGCCTACGTCGCCGCACCGCGGGCCGGCGAAGTTTACAATCTCGGCGGGGGCAAAGCCAACTCCTGCTCGGTGCTCGAAGCCTTTGCCCTCGCGGAAAAGCATTCCGGCAAATCCCAGGTGCACACTTACGACGGGCAGCACCGCACCGGCGACCATCTCTGCTATTATTCCGATTTGCGGAAAATGCAGGCGCACTATCCCTCATGGGTTGTCACCGTCTCGCTCGACGAGATCGTCCGCCAGATTATCGGGGCTTGGAAAGCCCGCCGGCCGTCCTAGTCTCGCCGCGCCATGTGTTTCTTGTTCACCGGGATGGGCGGGAGCGCCCTGAGACCCCTTCACCCATGATCCAGCCCTCCGGCACCCTCAGGCTTTTCTCGGTGATCATTCCCGCCCGTGACGAGGAACTGTCCCTGCCCGCCACGGTGCGGGCCATCAGCACAACCTTTGCCCGCGAGGGGGTGCCCTGCGAAATCGTCGTGGTGGACGACGGCAGCCGGGATGGAACCTGGGCCGGGCTGCACAAGCTGAAAATGGAAATTCCCGCGCTCGTGCCGCTGCAAAACCCCGGCCCGCATGGCTTTGGCCGCGCCATCATTCACGGACTCGACCACAGCCGTGGCGATGCCATCGTCATCATGATGGCGGACGCGTCCGACTCTCCCGACGACGCCGTGCGCTACTGGCGGCAGTTGAACGACGCGGGCTATGAGTGCGTGTTTGGCAGCCGTTTCATCAAGGGAGGACGGGTCACCGATTACCCGCGCATCAAACTGCTGGTCAACCGCCTCGCCAACCTGTTCATCCGTGTGATGTTCGCCCTCCCGTTCAATGACACGACCAACGCGTTCAAGGCCTACCGCCGCACCGTCATTGACGGCTGCCGGCCGTTGCTGGCCCCCCATTTCAATCTCACGGTCGAGCTGCCGCTCAAGGCGATCGTGCGGGGGTATTCCTGGACGGTCATGCCCATTTCCTGGCAGGCCCGCAAACAGGGGACGGCCAAGCTCAAAATCAAGGAGATGGGCAGCCGTTACCTCTTCATTTGCCTGTACGTCTGGCTGGAAAAATATTTCAGCCGCGGTGACTATCGCCGGCCAACCGGCCCGACGCGGGAATCGCGCATGCTTTGACCTTGCGTCAGACGGGCAACCCTATTTGCACAACCCTGCATGACTGTAGACCGGATCCATTTGCTTGAGGTGTTGCTGATGCTGTTCTTCCCAATCGGGCTGATGCTCGGCGGGCGCCTCCAGCTGCGCAGCTATAACGCAATCTCGGACGCGCCCGGAAACTCCTGGCTTAAATCCTGGCTGGTGGTGCCACGCATGTGGGCGGATCCATTGCGGGCCTTTCTCGGCATCTGGATGATGCGCAATGGCTTTGTCTGGCAGCTGCCGCCCGGCGCCAAAGGGGTGACGACGCAGCTGCCCTTGCTTGCGACCCTGGGGGTCGTCGCGTTCGCGCTGCTGGTGCAGATGTTCAGTGTGCGCAGCGAGGACGGTGACGAACTGCTGGCCCCCGTGGGGTTTTGCACCGGCGTGATCTTTGCCATGGTGCCGACCACGCTGGTCGGCCAGGAGGTGGCGGTTCTCTCCGTGACCCTGGCGGTGGCGGCGGCCACGGGCTTTCGCAACTGGTCGGGATATTTTATCG
>CAIXIZ010000217.1 GCA_903919625.1 uncultured Verrucomicrobiota bacterium | reverse complement strand
GGTCAGGCTTAGGTGGAGCGCGTTGTACCCAATGCGCTACTGGTCGGCCGGGTGCAATCAAGCGCGTTGGGGACAACGCGCTCCACCCCTGCTCGCCATCGGAAACCGGTTTCATTCGATGACCTTGAATTTCTGCAACGCGGCCTCATCGATGGTCAGACCGAGGCCGGGCGTGTTTTCATCGAGGTCGACAAAGCCGTCCTTGGCGACCGGCTCACCCTTGAAGATATACCAAAACAGTTCGTTGCCGACCTCGACATCGACCGGCGGGAAATATTCGGCCATCGGCGAGTTGAGGCTGGCCATGACGACATGGTAGTTGTGCATCTGGCCGGCGTGCGGAATCACCGGGATGGAATGCGCCTCGGCCAGAGCGGCGATCTTGCGCGCGGCGGAAATGCCGCCGACGCGGTTGGTGTCGAACTGGATGTAATCCACCGCGTGGGCCTCGATCAGCTCGCGGAAGCCATAAATCGTGTGCTCATGCTCGCCCGCGGCGATGGGTGTGTGGCCAAAGCGGCGCAGCTCGGCGTAGCCATGAATGTCGTCAGGGATGACCGCTTCCTCCAGCCAGCGGAGATTGAACGGGTCGAGCAGGGGCATCATGCGTTTGGCATAATCCAGGGTCCAGCCCATGTAGGCGTCGGCCATGATGTCCACGCCGTCGCCCACCGTTTCGCGCACGGTGCGGACGAGCGCCAGATTGCGCTGCATGCCCTCGGCCCCGTCCACCGGCCCCCAACCAAAGCGGAGCTTCATGGCCTTGTAGCCTTCCTTTTTGTATTTGGCCGCCTCGCGAGCAAGCTCGTCAAGCGGGGTCGAGTAGAGCCGGCTCGCATACACGGGGATGCGCGGCTTGGTACGCCCGCCGAGCAGGCGG
This sequence comes from uncultured Verrucomicrobiota bacterium, assembly GCA_903919625.1. Taxonomy (GTDB): domain Bacteria; phylum Verrucomicrobiota; class Verrucomicrobiia; order Opitutales; family Opitutaceae; genus CAIYUN01. The sequence continues at coordinate 1,688 of CAIXIZ010000217.1, read as the reverse complement.
TAGACCGGCTGTTTCGCGGACTTGCCCAGAAGATCCCAGAGGGCGATGTCCACGGCGCTGATGGCGACGAGCGCGATGCCCTTCCGGCCAAAGGCCATGGTCTTCCGGTACATGTGCTGCCAGAGAAATTCCGTGTCCCACGGGTCGGCACCGATGAGGAGCGGCTTCAGATACAGGTCCACGACCTGCTTGGTGACCAGGGGCGAAAGCGCGGCATTGCCGATGCCGACGAGGCCGTTGTCGGTGAAGATTTCGACGACGAGCCAGCCGTGAAACGTAAACGTCCCCATGGTCGCCGGCGTGAGCATCGGCGCGACGAGGTCCATCGGATTGGTGCAGAAATGCGGCGGCAGCGGCACGGTTTTCCCCTGCCACGAGACGACGCGGGTGCGGATGGAAGTGATTTTCATGCGGGAGTGGGTTGGGCGGCCGGATTGAAATCCAAGGCGCGAAGCCGGGGAATCAGGACACAAAGCAGGGCAAAAGCCAGCACATGGAGCGAGCCTGCAATGAGCAGGATCGGCGTATAACTGTAATGGTGGTCACGCAACCAGCCGGCGATCTGTCCCAGCACAATGCCTCCGGCGGCGCCACCCAGGCCGACCAGCCCCGCCACAGTGCCGACGGACTGGCGCGGAATCATGTCGGTGGGCAGGATCATCACGAGCGTCGACCAGGACTGCTGGCCGAAGAAGGCGAGACTGAAGATGAAGATCACCCAGCCGAGCGAGTGCAGGTGCGGGATCAGCATGACCCAGGGCATGAACGCGGCGCTGAAGCCCAGCGCGATTTTTCGCGAACGGTTGACCGATGCCCCGCGGCGCAGCAACCAGCTCGACAGTCCGCCGCCCACGAGGCAGCCGACGCCCGAGGCGGCATAGGGAATCCAGCCGACCTCGGTCGCGGCGCTGAATTTGATCTGAAAGGTCTCCATCAAAAACTTGGGCAGCCAGAACATGTAGAAATACCAGGCGGCGTCGGTCAGGAATTTCGCCGCCACCACCGCCTGGACCTCGCGGTGGGCCAGCAGCGCGACAAGGCGGATGGGCTGGGCGGACTCACCGGCCGCCTGGGACTGTCCGTGAAGGATGCCGCTCCGTTCCGCCGCCATCACGCGGGGATGTCCTGCCAGCGGATGATAGTCACAGGTCCACCAAATGACCCAGAGCAGGCCAAACGCACCCGAAAGAAAGAAAACCCAGCGCCAGGGGGCGAGTCCGAACCAGCCCGTGTGGTTCAGCACGAGCAGGATGAGCCAGGGCGCGGCCACTGCGCCCACGGCGGTGCCGGCGTTGATGAGCCCCATGGCGGTGGAGCGTTCATGGACCGGAAACCATTCTGTGACCACGCGCGTCGCCGCCGGGAAGCCGCCCCCTTCGCCCATGCCGAGCAGAAACCGGCTCGTGACCAGCATGCTGAGCGCGAAGGTCAGGCCGAAAACCGGCGCCAGGCCATAATTGGCCGCCAGGCCCTGGCTGGCCGACGCGAGCGACCAGAACAGCATCACGAGCAAAAATCCCCGCCGGGTGCCGAGGCGGTCCAGCAGCCAGCCACCGCCGAGATACATCAGCCCATAGGAAATCAAAAACGCAGAGTCGAAGAGCGCCTTGACCTGGTCGGAGAACGGGTAGGTCTGCTGGATTTCGCTCAGGGTCCAGGGCAGCGTCTGCCGGTCGAGATAGCTGAGC
>CAIXIZ010000216.1 GCA_903919625.1 uncultured Verrucomicrobiota bacterium | reverse complement strand
CGGTCACCGGCACCGGCTTTGCCGCCGCGCCCGCCACCCCGCCCTTTCCCGGCATGGAGGCTGATCTCGCCCGCACCCTCAGGGAGCAGGCGGATTTTTATGCGTTCAAAACTCCTGCCGACTTCGCCACGGACAGCGCCGGCCTCACCTGGCAGGACGGTTCCGATTTGCCGGAATTTGGCGATCCGGCCGCAAAAAAGGGCGGCACGTACCGCGGGTGGATCCCGGATTTCCCCAGCACCTTCCGCACCGTCGGCCCGGATGCCAACGACAGCTTCCGCGGTTACCTGTCCGACAATGTCGAACTGGGATTGCTGCACGCCCATCCCAACCTGCCCGGCCGTTTCTATCCGGAACTCGCCACAAACTGGGCCGTGGACCGGGCCCATAAGACCGTCTTTTTCCGCCTCGATCCTGCCGCCAAATGGTCCGATGGCACGCCCCTGACCACCGACGATGTGGTCTTCACCTTTTACATGATGCAGAGCCCGCACCTGAACGATCCCTGGGCGAATGATTTTTACCCCAAGACCTTTTCCCGTCTCACCATCTATGATGCCCGCACTTTCTCGATCACGCTCCGGGAGCTTAAGCCCGACATCGAACACATCGCCGGCGAAATGAACTTCTTCCCCAAACATTTCTTCAAGGAGTTCGGTCCCGGCTGGGAAGAAAAATACAACTGGCGCGTCACGCCAACCGACGGCGCCTACCTGATCCACGACGAGGATGTGAAAAAGCAGGTATCGGTCACGCTCACCCGCAAGGCCGACTGGTGGGCGAAGGACAAGCGCTTTCTCCGCTACCGCTTCAACCCCGACCGCATCCGCCTCACCGTCATCCGTGAGCCGGACAAGGCCTTTGAGGCGTTTTTGCGCGGTGATCTTGACCTCTCGCCCCTCGGCATGCTCGGCCAGCCCAAATACTGGTACGACAAACTCCCCGCCGACCAGCGCGATGTCGCCGCCGGCTACATCGTCAAGAGCACCTTTGTTTATAATATTCCCTGTCCGGACCTTGGTCTCTGGATTAACGAATCCAAACCGCTGCTGAACAACCGCGACCTCCGCGAAGGCCTGCAGTATGCGACCAATATGGAGCTGATCTGCAGCCAGTTCTACCGGGGCGACGCCGTCGTCCAGCAGACGCGGTCCGACGGCTATGGCTGGCGCGTCCACCCGACCATCACCGCCCGTCCATTCGACCCCGTGAAAGCCCGCGCGCTGTTCGCCCAGGCGGGTTTTGCCAAGCAGGGTCCCGACGGGGTGCTCGTCAACGCGCAAGGCCAGCGCCTCTCGTTCACCATCACGGCCTATATGCAAAGCCTGCAGGACCGGCTCACCATTCTCAAGGAGGAGGCGCTGAAAGCCGGCCTCGAATACAACCTGGAGATCCTCGACGCGACCACCGGTTTCAAAAAAATGGAGCAAAAGCAGCACGACATCGCCGTCGCCGCATTCAACCGGGCCGTCGAGATGTATCCGCGCTACTGGGAGTTCGCGGCCGGGGTCAATGCGTACGAGGACGCGTATCTCGGCCCCGACGGCAAACCCGTGGAGAAACCCGCAGACGGCAAGCCCAATCCCGCGCCAAAAAAACTGAAGGTTCAGACCAACAACCTTACCTCCATCTTCATCCCCAAGCTGGACGACCTCATCAGCCAGTATGACCGCGCCGAATCGATGGACCAGATCAGGCCGCTCGCCGCGCAGATTGAGCAGATCATTTACGATGACGCCGGCTGGATCAACGGCTGGAAGCTGCCGTTTTACCGCCTGGCCTACTGGCGCTGGGTGAAATGGCCCGCCGATTTCAATGTCATGCAGAGCCGGGATGAGGAGGAGTTCTGGCTCATGTGGATCGACCCCGATGCGCAAAAGGAGACGCTCGCCGCCAAGGACGCGGGGCGAAAATTCCCGCCGCAAATCCTCACCTTCGACAAATTCAAACAACCATAAACGGAATTTTAGAAGGATGATTTATGAAAGATGAATCCAGTCCGGACTCGGTCGCAAGGCCGGAGGATTCGCGCGGGCGCACAACCAAGTTTGCTCTTCGCAGCAATGCAAACAACCATAAACGGAATTTTAGAAGGATGATTTATGAATGATGAATCCAGCCCGGACTCGGTCGCAAGGCCGGAGGATTTGCGCGAGCGCACAACCAAGTTTGCCCTTCGCATCATCCGGTTGACGATGGCATTGCCCCGTAGCACGGCGGCACGGGTCATGGGTGACCAAGTGCTGCGCAGCGGCACTTCTGTCGGGGCGCAATATCGTGAAGCCCACCGGTCCCGTTCGCGGGCGGAATTTGTGAGCAAGATGCAAAGTGCGCTCCAAGAGCTCGACGAAACCGCCTACTGGCTGGAACTTCTGGTTCGCGCCGAGGTTGTCGAGAAAAAGCTCCTCAACGGCTTATGTAAGGAAACAGACGAGCTGATCGCCATCTTCACCGCCATCGTAAAGCGCACCAAGGCATCCCTTCCAGCATAAGCCATCCTTCATCATTCATCATTCATCCTTTGTCTTACACTCCGCTGCTTTCCCTTCGCGATCTGGTTGCCGGTTTTGCGACCGACCACGGCCTCCTGCGCGCGGTGGACGGGGTGAGCTTCGATGTGCCGCGCGGCAAAACGGTCGGCGTCGTCGGCGAGTCCGGCTGCGGCAAAAGCGTCACCGCGTTTTCCATCATGCAGCTGCTGCCACGGCCGCACGGCAAAATCATCAGCGGCCAGATTCTCTTCGAAGGCCGCGATCTGGCGCAGGCCACGACGGAGGAAATGCGCTCCATCCGGGCCGTGCGCATCGGCATGGTTTTCCAGGAGCCGCTCAGCGCGCTCAATCCCGTCCAGACCGTCGGGCGCCAGCTCAGCGAGGTTTTCCTCCTGCATCAGACCAGGGACAAGCGCGAGGCGCTCGCCCGCTCCGTCGCGATGCTGCGCAAGGTCGGCCTGCCTTCGCCCGAACTCCGCGCGGACGAGTATCCGCACCAGCTTTCCGGCGGCATGCGGCAGCGCGTCGTCATCGCGATGGCCCTGGCCTGCCAGCCGGCCCTCCTCATCGCCGATGAGCCGACCACGGCGCTCGATGTGACCATCCAGGCGCAGATTCTCGCCCTCATCCGCGACTTGCAGGCCGAGCTGGGCATGGCCGTGCTGCTCATCACCCACGACCTCGGGGTGATTGCGGAAAATTGCGACGAGGTCGTCGTGATGTATGCGGGGCGGGTGGCCGAACACGGCAGCGTGGAGCAGATCTTCAGCCGCCCCACCCATCCTTACACCCGCGGACTGCTGGCCTCGGTGCCGCGCCTGGAGGACGTCCGCAAGAGCCGGCTCACGACCATTGAAGGACTCGTCCCGGCGCTGCATGAGATGCCGGCCGGCTGCCGGTTTCAAAACCGTTGCCCCCTCGCCATTGATCGCTGCCGGGCCTCCCAGCCGCCGCTGGAGGAAGTCGCCCCCGGCCACACCACCGCCTGCTTCCGCTGGCGGGAGGCCATTCGATGAAACCACGGATTACACGGATGAACACGGATAAAATCATTCACTCAACTTTGACCGAGACAATTATTGGCGCGGCCATGAAGGTGCAGAATACCCTCAAACCGGGTCTCGCTGAAAAAGCCTATGAGAATGCGCTGGTCATCGAGCTGCGAAAACGTAAATGCCGCGTCGAGCAGCAGAAAAGATTCAATGTCCACTACGAAGGTGTCGTGGTTGACACACTCATCCCGGATATAATCGTCGATGACCTGGTGGTGGTTGACCCCAAAGTGGTCGATGAATTTATCGACACCCACCTGGCTCAGATGCTCGGCTATCTTGCGATCACAGAATTGCGTGTGGCACTGTTGTTAAACTTCAAGCATGTCGATCTTCGTTGGAAACGCGTGATCAGATGATTGATCCGCGTTCATCCGTGTAATCCGTGGTTAATCTCCAGCTATGACCGCTCCGCTCCTCGAAGTCCGCGACCTCAAGATGCACTTTCCGGTGCGCGAGGGCGTGCTGCTGCGCTCCCGCCAGATCTGCAGGGCGGTGGACGGGGTCTCGCTCTCCCTCGCTCCGGGCGAAACCCTCGGGCTGGTCGGCGAATCCGGCTGTGGCAAGAGCACGCTCGGCCGCTGCATTGTGCGCCTACTCCAGCCCACCGCCGGGCAGATTTTCTTCAACGGCGCCGATCTGGCGCCGCTTTCCCGGCACGCCCTCAAGCCTGTCCGCCGCCAGCTCCAGATGGTCTTTCAGGATCCGGTGGAGTCCCTCAATGCGCGCCATACCGTGGGCCAGACGCTGGAGGAACCGCTGGTCATTCACGGCCTGGGCGATGCCGCCGCGCGCCGCGCCCGCGTGCGTGAGCTGCTGGCCCAGGTCGGACGGCCGGCCGGTGCGGAGGAGAAGTTCCCGTTCGAGTTTTCCGGCGGGCAGCGCCAGCGCATCGGCTTCGCCCGCG
>CAIXIZ010000215.1 GCA_903919625.1 uncultured Verrucomicrobiota bacterium | reverse complement strand
GCCTCCCGCCTCCGCCCGCATTTCGTATGGCCCATGTGCCTCCGGGCTGTCTCCGCCCTTTTGTTCCTGCTGCTCGCCGCCGCGCTGCCCGCGGCTCCGGCGGCACCCGTCGAGCTGCACACTTTCACCGACCAGTTTGGCCGCACGACTGCCGCCGAGATTCTTGAGGTCAAGGGCCTGCAGCTGAAAATCCGCCGGGCGGACGGCATGGTGTTCACCCTGCCCATCGACAGGCTCTCCGACGAAGACACCGCCTACATCGCCCATTGGCAGCAAATGCATGCCGACATCCACCTGCGGCTTGAAGTTGTCTCCTACCGCAAAAGCACCGTGATCGGCCAGTCTGAAACCGGCGAGCAGGAGAAGGTGCGGATCGAAACCGGTTACGACATCAAGATCACCAACGATGGCCTGGACCCAGCCGACGGTGTGCGCGTCGAGTATGCCCTCTTTCAGCCCTCCAGCTCCAGCCGGGGCAATGGGTTGCGCCGAACCATGGGGTTTGAGCTGCTCAAACCGATTCCGTTCAAGGAGACCGCCACCTTCAAAACCACGGCAGTGACAGCCACCCAAAGCCTGTCGTTCACCGGCACCAGCGCCCCCCCGGCCAATATCCTGGCCGGCACATGGGTGAGAGTGATCCGTTACGACACCATCCTGGCCGAGTTCGTTTCCAACGACAGGATCCGCAATGCCGGCTGGCAGACCGACCGGTCCCGGGGGCCGGCCCCAACTCCGCCGGAACCCCCGGCCGCCCCTGAAACGGGGGTCCATCAGAAGTCGGATCCGCTCCCTGACCAAGGCCGCCCGCCTACAGATTGAAATCTTTGCCGAGGTAAATTTCGCGGGCCTGCGCGTCGTTGATCAGAAAATCGCCCGTCCCCTCGACCAAAACCCGGCCCTGGTGGATCAGATAGGCGCGGTCCACGATGCGGAGCGTCTCCCGCACATTGTGGTCGGTGATAATGATGCCCAGGCCCCGCGCCTTGAGCTGCAGCAGCACCCGTTGCAGCTCCCCGACCGAGATGGGGTCGATGGCGGCAAACGGCTCATCCAGCAGGAGAAACTTGGGCGCGGTGACCAGCGCGCGCGCAATCTCCAGCCGACGGCTCTCGCCCCCGGAAAGCGTGTAGGCCGGCTGGGCGGCAACATGCGTGAGGTGAAATTCCTCCAGCTGGCGCGCCACCACCGCCGCCCTCGTCCGCCGCGGCAGACCGACCGCCTCGACGATGGCCAGGATGTTTTGCGCGACCGTGAGTTTGCGGAAGGTGGAACGTTCCTGCGGCAGGTAGCCCAATCCAAGCCGGGCGCGCCGATGCATCGGCAGGTGGGTCAGATCCCGGCCGTCGAGCAACACCCGCCCGCGCGTCGCCGCCACGAGACCGACCACCATGTAGAACGTGGTCGTCTTGCCCGCGCCATTCGGCCCGAGCAGGCCGACGATCTCGCCCGCCCGCACCCGCAGGTCCACCCCAATGACCACCGTACGCTGGCCGTAAATCTTGACGAGCCCCTGGGTGGCTCGCAAGGCGGCCTATACCATCCTCTATCGGTTTCCGAAGGTCTTCACGGACTTCACAGCGGAGAGCAAATACAAGGTGCTATGCCTGGAAG
>CAIXIZ010000214.1 GCA_903919625.1 uncultured Verrucomicrobiota bacterium | reverse complement strand
TTCTTCACGAAGTCGTCCTGGTATTTGGCGCGGAGCGCCATCACGCCGGACATGTCGACCTCGTTGAAGGTGGTGAGCATCGCGGCCTCGTGCTGGGCGCTGACCAGACGCTGGGCGATTTTCTGGCGGAGCGGCGAGAGCTTACGGCGCGTCTGGCGCGGGCCGTCGGCGGCCGCAATTTTGGGCAGCGCAACCGGCATCGGCGCCGTCACGGGCTTGACAGGGGCGACCGGTTCTTTGGCCGGTGCAACCGGAGGAGGTGCGGAGGGCTTCGCGACCTCGGCGGATTTGGGTGCGACGACGACGGGTGCGGGTGCGGCGGCCTTGGCGGGTGCGGGCGGAACGGCGGCTTTGGCCGCGGGAGCGGGGCTCGCCTCAGCCTTCTGGCCTTTGGCCTCCGGATCGATGGTGGCGACGACCTGGCCGATTTTTACCTCGGTGCCGGCCGTGACTTTGAACGTGATTTGTCCGGCGGCCTCGGCCAGGCCTTCGCTGGTGATCTTGTCCGTCTCCAGTTCGAAGAGTGGCTGGTCCTTTTTGACCGTCGCGCCGTCGGTAACGTGCCATTTGGCCAGCACGCCGGTGCTGATAGATTCGCCCATCGGGGGGATTTTGACTTCGAGGAGTGGCATGGAGAAAATTAGTGAACAGCAGGCAGCGGGTGGCGAGGAGAAAGGAGCGGATAACGGCGGCAGGCTCGCAGGCCCGACGTCTGCCGTTCAACCTCCGTCTGAATCAGAGGCTGAACGCTTCAGAGAGCAGCGCGGTAAGCTCCAGCTTGTGGCGGGCGAGGGCGCCGACCGCAGGCGAAGAGGCGGGACTGCGGCCAGCATAGACGGGCTTGCGACCGAAAATCTCCTCCAACTGCGGCGCAATATAGCTCCATGCGCCCATGTTCTGCGGTTCTTCCTGGCACCAGATGAGGCGGGCGTCGCGGCTGTAGGCGTCGGCCAGGGCCGCCAGGCGGCTGCGGTGCAGCGGGTAGAGCTGCTCGATGCGCACTACGGCAACGTCCGTAAGGCCGCGTGCGGCGCAATGGGCGGCCAGATCATAATAGACTTTGCCCGAGCAGAGGATGAGACGGGTGGCGGTTTTCGGGTCCCGCGGCGACTGGGCTCCGGGCACCGGCACGGGGGCCGGGGCAGTGGCAAACGGCGGGCGCGTGCCGAGGGTCGTGGCGAAACGCGGGTCATCGAGCACCTCCTGAAAATACCCGCCGGTGAAATCGGCGAGGCGTGAAACGGCGGCCGGATGGCGCAGCAACGACTTGGGGGACATGATGACGAGCGGCTTGAGGAACTCGCGCTTCATCTGTCGGCGCAGCGCGTGGAACAACTGGGCGGGCGTGGTGAGGTTGGCCACCTGGATGTTGCCTTCGGCGCAGAGCTGGAGGAAACGCTCCAGCCGGGCCGACGAATGCTCGGGCCCCTGACCTTCGTAACCGTGCGGCAGGAGCAGCACGATGGCGCTCGTCCGCTGCCATTTCGATTCGCCGGCGGCAAAAAACTGGTCAATCACCACCTGCGCCCCATTGGCAAAATCCCCGAACTGCGCCTCCCAGATGCAGAGCATCTGCGGATAATCCAGCGAGTAGCCATAGTCGAAGCCGAGCACCGCGGATTCGGAGAGCAGCGAGTTATAGACGCAGAACCGCGCCTGATTCTCCGCGAGATGCAGCAGCGGGACATATTTTTCGCGGGTGTCGGAGTCGTACAGGACCGCGTGGCGGTGGCTGAAGGTGCCGCGCTCACAATCCTGGCCGCTCAGGCGCACCGGCATGCCCTCGAGCAGCAGCGAGCCAAAGGCCAACGCCTCGCCAAAACCCCAGTCAACTGGACCGTCGTCGCGGTGCGCCGTCGCGCGTGCGTCAAGGAAGCGCTTGATTTTGGGGTTCGGCTTGAAGCTGGCGGGCAGGCTGGTCAGGCCGGTGACGACCTGGTCGAGCAGTTCACGCGAAATGGCGGTGGCGACAGTCGTATGGCGGTAGCCGGGCTGGAAGACCGCATTGGATCCGCGGAACTCATCGGTATGTTCTCCGGCCGCGATGCGCGCCGCCTCGGCGGCCTTGGCCTTGTCAAACGACTCGTCCATCGCCCGGGAGTATTCGGCCTTGATCGCCTCAGCCCCGGCGGCATCGAGGGTGTTGTCCGCGAGCAACCGTGCGGTGTAGAGGGCGGAAACCTGCGGATGGACGCCAATTTTCTTGTAGAGGGTGGGCTGGGTGAAGGCCGGCTCATCGGCCTCGTTGTGGCCGTGTTTGCGGTAGCAGTACATGTCCACAAACACATCGCGCTGGAACTGCACGCGAAACTCCAGGGCCAGGCGGATGGCATAGCACACGGCCTCGGGGTCGTCGCCGTTCACGTGGAAGATGGGCGCCTCGATCATCTTGGCCACGTCCGTGCAATAGCGGGTGGAGCGGGCGTCCTCGGGATCCGTGGTGAAACCGATCTGGTTGTTGATGACAAAATGCACCGTGCCGCCCGTGCGGTAGCCGGGGAGCTGCGAGAAGTTCAGGGTCTCGGCCACCACCCCCTGGCCGGCGAGCGCCGCATCGCCATGGATCAGAAACGGGCAGACGCGCCTCCGCTCGGTGTCGCCCCGGATGCGCTGGCGGGCGCGGGCCTTGCCCTCGACGACGGGGTTGACGATTTCAAGATGCGAGGGATTGGCCGCGAGGCGCACCTCGACGGTCGGTCCGGCCTGGGTGGACAGCACGGCCTCATAACCGAGGTGGTATTTCACGTCGCCATCGCCGCCCACCGCATGGGGCAGGTAATTCTCGGAAAACTGCTCAAACAGGACGTCGAACGGTTTGCGGAGGATGTTGGTCAGCACGCTGAGCCGGCCCCGGTGCGCCATGCCCATGACGATTTCCTGCACCCCGAGCGACGGGCAGTGCTCGATCATGGCGTCGCACGCCGCAATCATGGTTTCGCCGCCCTCCAAAGAAAAACGTTTCTGGCCGACAAAGCGCGTGTGCAGGAATTTTTCAAACAGCTCGGCCTTGTGCAGCCGGCGCAAGATGCGAATTTTCTGTCCGCGGGTAAATTCCGGACGGTTGTGCACGGCTTCCATGCGGGTCTGGAGCCAGTCCCGGGCGTCCAGATCCTGCATGTGCAGATATTCCACGCCGACATGTCCGCAGTAAGTCTCGTGGAGCGCGGCCAGCAGCGCGCGAAGCTTCATCTGACCGCCGGCCTTGAAATTGCCAACGGCAAAAGACTCGTCGAGGTCGGCTTCGGTCAGCCCGAAATGCGCCATGCCGAGGCGGGGGTGCGGCGCGGGCGGTTCGCCCAGCGGATCGAGATGCGCCTGGAGGTGACCGTGCGCCCGGTGGGCGTTGATGAGCCGGAGCACTTGCGCCTGTTTGTTGCTGTCGAGCACTGACACGCCGCCGCCGGCCGCCACCAGCGCACCGCCCAGCGAACCGCCATTGTTGCCCAGGGTGAATCCTTGGAAAAACGCCCGCCACGTCGGGTCCACGGTGTCGGGATTGTCGAGCCAGGCGGCATAGGCCGACTCGATGACGTCGGCATTGGCGTGCGCAGGAAGGGAAAGGGAGGACATGGAAATTGGTTCCGGGCCGGCCACGCGAGGCCGGCCGCATGCGCGGACAGCCTGCAAAAACCGAAACGGGGAGAGGGCCACTATGAGGCCGCCGGAGGCGGACTCAAGCGCCTTCCGGCCTTTGCAGCCTGGCTAAACACCCCTACGACGGAAGATTATCTTACGTAATAGCCACATGAAAGATAGCCGGCGGAAGTTGTTACCAATAGACAAAAAACAACTTGCGTATTTGTTCAGGGTGAGGCCGAGAACGCGGTTAACGGCTGGCCTCGCGGGGCAAATTGCCTTTGCTTCCATCCAACCTGTGGAAACCCAAATCAAAACCAACCTGGCTGAACTGCTGGCCGCGATCAGTTCTGCCAACGGTCCGGCCATCGCCGACGGACTGAACCGGCTGGACAGCCTCCTGGCAGCGGCACCGCGTGGATCGCTGCATCCGCAACTGGCGCATTTTTTGGAGCGGCGCAGTTATGCGAAAGCATTGGCATGGCTGGAGGGGGGCGGACCGGGTGGGCAAACTCCGCCGGGCGGTTGCAGCAACCGTGGGCTAGAGAAAGTGAAGCCCGGCGTGCCGGCATGAGCATGGAGAAAAAGATACCGACCCAGGGAGGCACGGGACTCGGCCAAAATCCATTTGGGGCTTTGAGCCGTGCCGGGTTGCCTTCCGTTTCCCTGGCAGCCGGGGCCGCGACCCCGGCGCCATCGCCCCCCCAGAAAAACCGTGGCCGGGTGGACCTTACGCGTGAAACCGGTGGTCGCGGCGGCAAAACAGTAACGGTGGTGACCGGCTTCATTGGCATTGGCCTGCCGGAAAAAGAAATGCTGGTCAAAAAAATGCGCGCCGCCTGTGGTTGCGGCGGCACCGTGAAGGACGGGGACATTGTGATCCAAGGGGACCAGCGAGAAAATGTGGCCCGCATCCTGTCCGAATCGGGCTTTCGGCCGGTCTATTCCGGCGGTTGATTCCTTCGGCTTGGTTGGAGTAGGGGCGTTGCTTGACGACGCCCGGATCGGAGGGCAACAGCCAGTATTACGGCCCGGGCAACGGAATCGTGAGCGGTGGGGTTGTGACCGAAATGGGCGGAGCGCTGCCGGAAACCGGGGAAGCAGGCGGCGACTCGAAGAGATCGTCAGCTTTTTGGGGGAGGGAAGTAAACGTATACTCCGCCACCTGAAAGGCACGCTTGGTCATCAGCCCATTGATGGGTGCGTCCGTATCGCTATGCGTGACAAATGCATAAACCGGGCCGGCGGGGATGACATCGAATTCCGGCTCGGTGGGTTTGGCCGGATCGGCTGGTTTCGCTGCGGCATCCGTCGGTGCGGGCGGGGTGGTAGAATCGGCTGGCTTGGCATCGGGCGCTATCGGCGCGGCCGGCTTGGGTTTCTTTTCTTCCGGTTTGCGCCCCATGGCAAGGGTGATGGTTTTCTGATCGAAGGTGGTCAGTTTAACCAATCGGGTGGCGGATTTGGCCGCAGTGGCATTGGCATCATCGGTCGCGGTCGTGTCGGTAAAGCGCATGGCCGTGAGGCTCTCGACCAGCGTCGTGATGGCGGAGGAGTTGAGCGGGGTGGAGCGGGCGGAATCAGCCGGCGAAACATAGGGTTTGTCCTTGGCGGCACGGATGGCCGTGACCGTGGTGGCTGCCGAGGCTGTCTCTGTCTCCGGGAATGTGACTTCGACCTTTGCCACCTCATCCGGCTTGAGTTTGAGCAGGGTGGCCGCGGCCCAGTTTTTGGGCTCGGTGTCGAGCGCAGAGTCAAGCCCCGTCAGATAGGCTTTGTCTTCCGTGCCGTAGCGCACGAAGCGTCCGGTGCCGGTGTCGGGAGATTTGCCCAGCACAAGGTCGAGTAGCGGCTGACCATTCGCATCCAGCAGCTCGATGCGCGAGTCCTTGAAGCCCAGGCGGGCGAGGGTGGCAGGGGTGGTCGTGACCAGCCGGGAAATCTTCAGGTCGGTCAGATCGCCCGCAAAGCGGGAGAGCTTGTCGAGGTCGGCGGGGAAATCAAAATACGAGGTGACCTGCCAGGCGCCCGCAGGGGATTTTTTGAGCTCAACCGTCCGACCGGACTCGCTGATCCGGATGCCGGTGGCCTTCTCCACCAGGCTGGCGGCGGCGATGGGCTGCGCCACCCGCGCGTCCTCGGGCGGCCGGGCGGGGGGACGGTTGACGAGGGCAACGACGCCGGAGAGCGCGGCGAGGATGACGATGGCGATGACGAGAGTGCGGAGTTTCATCGGAGGAACGGACAAAACAGGTTCAGGCCTGGCGCCGGGCCCGGGAGAACCAGAGCCCGAAGAGGCCGACCAGCAGCGGCGTGGTCAATAGATTGATCCAAAGCAGGCGGCGGCCAAGGGCGTCGACGTCCTCGCGCAGGGTGCGGCGGATATCGCGTTGCTCGTGGCGGATGGCGGCCTCGTCCTTCTGAAAACCGAGAATTTCCGCCTGCATCTCGGGTGTGGCCACGAGGCGGCCACCGTCGGTCCGCTTGGCCTGCAGCCCGTTCAGCTTGGTCTGCACCTCGGTGAGCCGCGATTCGAGGGTGGTGAGCTGGACCTCAAATTTTTTCCGGGCCTCAGACTCCATCTGCTGCACGACGGTGAAAGGGCGGAGCGAAGCCCCTTTGCCGCGGACGGAAAGCAGCTCTGGCGAACCGGTGAGAAAATCGAGCACGTTGGCAGCGAGATCGAGATTGTCATTGCGGGGCGAAAGCAGCCCGGCCTGGAGGTAATTGGGGTCAAAAATATACTGGTCAAACAACCAGTCGGTGTCGGCGACCAGCAGCATGGTGGAGCCGGAGGCGGCGGATTCCGTCAGCGGGGTTGCCGCCGGGGCGGTCACGCTGTCCTTTTTCTCCTCGGGCTTCTCGTCCTTGGGTATGCCATCGGGAAAGGCGGTCTTGAATTTGCCCTGCAGCAGGATGGCGAGGGTTTTCTTGCCGGAGACCTTGAGGTTGCGCGCCATCTGGTCGGGCTGGTTGAGCTGCAGCGCCGCGGAGGAGAGGTCGCCGCTTTGCGCGGAAGTTTCCAGCAGCGGCGTGAGATTCACTCCGGGGGAGGCGGTGGCGATGAAGCTGCCGGCCTCGACAAACAGGAACGAATTAAGCGGGGCCGTGACGGGCGAGGCGGGGTTCACGCTCTCGTGGTCCAGCGACAGCCAGGTGGGAATGCTCGACACGGCACCGCTGCGGCTGGTCTGAACTTTGGTGGCATGGCTGATGTCGGCGGTGACATTTTCGGGCGTGTAGCCGATGCCATAGGCCTTGAACAGCAGCGGCAGATCGCTGGACACCTTGGGTTGCGGCGCCCCCATCATCATCATTTGCTGGTCGGCCTGACGCAGAAAATACTGCGAGGAAGGATCAACCGCGATGAACACCGGTTTGCCGGAGAGCATGAACTGGTCGATGGCATACAGCAGCTTGAGGGAAAGGGCCTGCGGATGGATGATGGCGAGGCCGTCAAGGTGCTCCGGCAGCAGCTCGGCGCTGTCGGCCACCGTTACGAGATTGAAATTTTTTGCCCATTCGGTGGTCACATACTGGCCGGGCTTGGGCTGCTGCTGGAGCATCATCATCATCTGTATGTCCTGCGGGCTGGAGCCAAGCAGCGGCAGGCTGGTGATGAGGCCGATTTTCTTTTTGGTCTCCTGCTGGTGCTGGACGGTGAAAATGAGCTGGGAGAGGTCGTATTCCAGGAGCTGTTCCCGCTGGAGGCCGAAGCCGGGGATGGCGGCGCTTTGGTCCGCCTGGGTCGCCACCAGGCCGAAGTAGGCCGGTTCCGCCCCTGAGGCGGGGTCATTCACCGACTTCAGGCCCGCTGCGGTGGCCTTCTCCTCCTCGGGGGTGTCGGCCCGGGGGTTGATGACATTGAGGATGAGCCGGCCGCCGGCCGTGCGGACATACTGGTGCAGCATTTCCAGCACATGCTCGGCGTAATTCTTGTACTGGATGGGCATGCCCTCGACATCGCGCGAAAAATAGAAGTCGAGCGTCAGCGGTTCGCCAATTTTCCCGAGAATGGTCCGGGTGCCTGGGGTGAGCGTGTAGATTTTCCCGGCGGTGGCGTCGAGGCGCAGCGGCAGATGCGCGGCCAGGTAATTGACGAGCACGAGGCCGGCGAAGAGGAGCAGAATGGCAAGGGCTTTGAGGCCGGGTTTCATGGCGGAAAAGGGTCAGCGTTCGAGGGCGACGACGTTGAGGAACAGCGTGAAGCTGGTGAGCGAGAGGAAGAACATCACGTCCTTCAGCTCGATGATCCCCTTGAGGAAAGGATCATAGTGGGTCTTGAAACTGAAGTTGGCCAGCAGGTCGACCAGGGAGGTCGGCAGGTAGGCG